>CAXBPJ010000165.1:0-4760 GCA_963977325.1 uncultured Brevundimonas sp.
CCAGCAGCACCCGCACGTCGCGGCTGATGGCCAGGATGAACTTGCGCAGGTTCTCGGCCTGGCGGGTGTGCTCGGCTTGCATCTCCAGCCGGCTCAGCTTGGTCACGCCCTCGACCAGTTCGGCCACCTCGTCGCCGAACATCCCGGCGATGTCGGCCTTGGTCGCCGAGGTGTCCTCGACCACGTCGTGCAGCAGGGCCGTGACGATGGTCGCGGTGTCCAGCCGATAGTCGGTCAGGATGCCGGCGACCTGGATCGGATGGGCGAAATAGGGATCGCCCGAGGCCCGCAGCTGCGAGCCGTGCATCTTCATCGCATAGACGTAAGCCCGGTTGATCAGGGCCTCGTCAGCGGTTGGGTCATAGGCCTTGACCGCATCGACCAGCTCGAACTGGCGCAGGACACGGGTCTTGGGCGCCGGCGCGGCCTGGTCCGGCGTCTCGGGCACGGCCGGGCGCACCACGACACTGGCGGGCGTCGCGGCGGGGCCGGTTTCGGGTTGTGCTGGGGCGGGCGGCGTGGCGGCCCGCGCCGTTTGGAGGTCTACGACGGTGGCGGAGGCCCTCGTCAGAAGCGCTCCTCCTGGCCGCCGTCCCGGTCGCTCTGCAGGGCGCGGATCAGGTCGGCCTCGGCCATGTTCATGTGCTGCGGCTGGGCCAGCAGGGCGACGGTCTCGGCCTCATCCTCGGCCTCGGTGCGCTCGTCGACGCGCTGGAGGGTGATGACGACGCTCTCGGTCAGCTCATCCGGCTTGACGGTGTCCTCGGCCAGCTCCCGCAGGGCCACGACCGGGTTCTTGTCGTTGTCGCGATCGATGGTCAGGGCGGCGCCGTTGGCGATGTTGCGGGCGCGGTGACCGGCCAGCAGAACCAGACCGAAACGGTTTGGCACCTTCTCGATGCAGTCTTCGACAGTGACGCGGGCCATGGACTTCCTTCGGGACGCGGGAGTAGGGAGAACCGCACAAAATACAGATTGATCGCCGATTGTGCAACGCGGCAGCGGCGGAAGTTTGGCGATCCGCGTGGCCTTCCGTCACCACGCCCCGATTTCACGGAGCTCGCGCACCAGATCGTCGGGCAGGTCCGTCTCGCCGACCTGGCTCAGATCCGGCGGCACATCCTTGTCGAAATAGCGCCAGCCCTGGAACGGTCGCCGCGCCAAAGGAGCGGTGCGGATCACGCGGGGCTCCAGAATGATCTCGCACCGGCTAGCGCGACCCTCCCCGATCGTCCTGATGTCCACGACCGGCTGGCGGCAGCCCACCACGCCCTTGACCACCCAGAACAGCGAGCCGCCGTCCTCGACTTCCAGGGCGCGCTTGGGCGTCATCCGGGTGTGGACGGTCAGCGACCTGCCCTTGGCGGCGCGCGCTTCCAGCCATTCGACGTCCGGCACGCCGACGCCCAGCTTGATGAGATTGAGGGCCATGAAGCGCGCTACCTAGTCGCCCGCCCCGGCCCGCGAAAGACCCTCACCCCCGCCGCGTCAGCATCCAGTCGACGCTGGCGCGCAGCAGGTCGGCGTCCTCGCCGAACGGATCGAGGTGGCGCTTGGCCTGGGCCGTCAGGTGGGTGACCCGCTCGCGCGCGGCCTCGATGCCCAGCAAAGTGACGAAATTGGTCTTGCCCTGGGCCGCGTCCTTGCCGCCGGCCTTGCCCATCTCGGCGGGCGAGCCCTCGGCGTCCAGCAGGTCGTCGACGATCTGATAAGCCAGGCCGATGTCGTGGGCGAACATCATCAGGGCCTGACGGTGCTCCTCGCGCGCATGGGCGATGATCAGGGCGATCTCGAACGCGTACTGGAACAGCGCCCCCGTCTTCAGCCGCTGCATCCGGGCCACCCCGCCCAGATCGTCGCGCACGCCCAGCAGGTCGATCATCTGGCCCCCGGCCAGGCCTCGCGCGCCTGACGCATACGACAGCCGTCGCGCCAGCTCGCAGCGCACAAAGGGATCGTCGTGGGTCTCGATGTCCAGCAGGATGTCGAAGGCGGCGGTCTGCAGGGCGTCGCCGGCCAGCACGGCCGTGGCCTCGTCATAGGCCCGGTGCAAGGTCGGCCGACCGCGGCGGATGTCGTCGTCGTCCATGCACGGCAGGTCGTCGTGGACCAGCGAATAGGCGTGGACGCACTCCAGGGCGCAGGCGGCTCGCAGCACCGGCTTCTCGTCCAGGTCGAACAGCCGCCCGGCCTCTAGGGCGAAGAACGGCCTCAGCCGCTTGCCGGGCCCCAGTGCCGCATAGCGCATGGCCTCGGTCAGCCGCGATTCCGGGCCATCGGCCCGCGGCAGCAGCTCGTCCAGCGCCACCGTGACCAGATCGGCCACCTCGGCCACCCGGTCCAGCACCGCCTGCTCCGGCGAGTTGGCGGCGATCAGGTGCTGGGGCGGGGCGACGGCGGCGCTCAAAACAGCCTCCCGCCCACAACGGCGTCACGGTCGACCCCGACCAGGACCACCTCGCCGTCGGCGTCGGGAAAGCCCAGGGTCAGGACTTCGGACATCATCGGCCCGATCTGGCGCGGCGGGAAATTGACCACCGCCGCCACCATCCGCCCCTCCAGCTCTTCCAGCGTATAGTGCCGCGTGATCTGGGCGGACGACCGCTTCACCCCGATATCGGGCCCGAAGTCGATGGTCAGGCGATAGGCCGGCTTGCGCGCCTCCGGGAAGGGCTCGGCCTTGACCACCCGGCCCAGGCGGATATCGACCTTCAGAAAATCGTCGAACGCAATCGTCGCCGCCGCCGGTCCCGGCGTCGCGGCGGGCATCAGTCGAACTCCGCCGGCTCGACGCCGCGTGGCTGACCGTCCTGGCCCAAGACGATGCGGTCCACCTTAAGCTTGGCCGCTTGTAGGCGGGTTTCGCAATGAGCCTTCAGCGCCGCGCCCCGCTCATAGATCTCGATCGAGCGTTCCAGCGGCGCCCGGCCCTCTTCGAGTTCTTTCACGATCGTCTCCAGCTGCGCCAGGGCGTCCTCGAAGCTGAGGTCGGCGGGAATGGCAGCGGCGGGGGGCGGGGCGTCGGTCATCGCCGCGACCCTAGTCAGCCCCAATGCCGGGAGCAACGGGGAACCGCGCGCTGATCCCCGACTTCGCCGCGTCCCGGCGTCGCGCCCGCCCCGCCGGTTGAGTTTCCATGCTACAAGGCCCATCTGCGCCCCTTCGCAGCCTGGACCCCCGATGTACGACGCCGACAACGAACTGCTGACCCGCACCCACGCCATCCGCACCTATGCGCCCGAGGATTTCGAGGGCATGCGCCGGGCCGGGCGTCTGGTGGCCGAGGCGCTGGACATGATCGCCGCCGAGGTGAAGCCTGGGATCACGACCGGCCGCATCGACGACCTGATCCGCCAGTTCACCTATGACCACGGCGGCCTCCCGGCCTGCCTGGGGTACAAGGGCTATACCAGGACCACCTGCACCTCGATCAATCACGTCGTCTGCCACGGCATTCCCGGCGACAAGGTTCTGAAGGACGGCGACATCGTCAATATCGACCACACCGTGGTGGTCGATGGCTGGCACGGGGATTCCAGCCGTATGTACGCCGTGGGCCAGATCAACCCGCGCGCCCGCAAGCTGATCGATGTCACCTATGAGAGCCTGCGCATCGGTCTGGAGCAGGTGAAGCCCGGAAATACCTTCGGCGACATCGGCTACGCCATCCAGAAATACGTTGAGGCCCAGCGCATGTCGGTGGTGCGGGACTTCTGCGGCCACGGCATCGGCCGCATCTTCCACGACAGCCCCAATGTCCTGCACTACGGCCGACGCGGCGAAGGGGCGGAACTCAAGCCCGGCATGTTCTTCACCGTCGAGCCGATGGTGAACCTGGGCAAGCCTGCGGTGAAGATCCTCTCCGACGGCTGGACCGCCGTGACCCGCGACAAGTCCCTCTCCGCCCAGTGTGAACACTCGGTCGGCGTGACCGAGGACGGCGTGGAGATCTTCACCGTCAGCCCGGCTGGACTGTTCAGGCCGAACTGAGGTCGATATCGTCGCCCAGGACGCGAGGGGGCGACGCTGGACGACACACCGAAACCCGTAACCAAGCCCCACCACGCCGGCCATCGCGAGCGGCTGCGCGAGCGGGCGCGCTCCGCAGGCTTGAATCACCTGCCTGACTATGAACTGCTGGAGCTGTTCCTGTTCCGCAGCCAGCCCCAGGGCGACGTCAAGCCGATCGCCAAGGCGCTGCTGGCGCGCTTTGGCTCTCTGGCGGCGGTGCTGGGCGCTTCGGTCGAGGAGTTGATGACCGTGCGGTCCGAGGATGCGCGCGGCCGCATAAAGGGCGTCGGCGCCGAGACCGCGCTGGATCTGGCGGCCCTGCACGAGGTGGCGCGCCGGGTCGCGAAGGAACCGGCGACCAAGCGGCCGGTGATCTCGTCCTGGACGGCGCTGGTCGCCTATGTCCGTGTCTCTCTGCAGCACGAGCCGCGCGAGCAGTTCCGGGTGCTGTATCTGGACAAGAAGAACCAGCTGATCCTGGACGAGACCGCCAATCGCGGCACCGTCGATCACGCCCCCGTCTATCCGCGCGAGGTGGCCCGACGGGCCCTGGAGGTCTCGGCCTCAGCGCTGATTTTGGTCCACAACCACCCGTCCGGCGACCCGACGCCCAGCCGCGCCGACGTCGATATGACCAAACAGGTTGTTCAGGCCGCCCGCGCCCTCTCCATCGAGGTGCACGACCATCTGATCGTCGGTCGCGACGGCGTGGCCA
Source organism: uncultured Brevundimonas sp. (assembly GCA_963977325.1). Taxonomy (GTDB): domain Bacteria; phylum Pseudomonadota; class Alphaproteobacteria; order Caulobacterales; family Caulobacteraceae; genus Brevundimonas. The sequence goes on from CAXBPJ010000165.1 coordinate 4,727, forward strand.
GCCTCAAGCAACTGGGCCTGATGTGACTGGACCG
>CAXBPJ010000166.1:0-4740 GCA_963977325.1 uncultured Brevundimonas sp.
GACCGCCGAGGCGGCGGGATCGATGGTGGCGAACGCGGGGCGGATGCTGGTCGGTCGACGCTGATCCCATCCAGGTCCGAAAACCGCGAGACATGATCGCGGAGGCGGCGCATCCTCTGGGCCATGGATGCGTCGCTTCCCCCGTTCGAGACCTGCCTGAGAGCCGTCGCCGCGCGCGACCCGCGCTGGGATGGGCGGTTCTTCACAGCGGTGACCTCGACCGGTATCTACTGCCGGCCGATCTGCCCCGCGCGGACGCCCAAAGCCGCCAACATGCGCTTCTTCGCCAGCGCGGCGGCGGCGGAGGAGGCCGGATTTCGCGCCTGCCTGCGCTGTCGGCCGGAGACGGCGCCGGACATGGGAGCGTGGCGGGGGACGTCAAACACCGTATCGCGCGCTTTGGCCCTGATCGAGCAGGGCGCCCTGGATGGCGGCGACGTCGAGGCCCTGGCCGGGCGGCTGGGGGTGGGGGAGCGGCATCTGAGGCGGCTGTTCCGCAAGCATCTGGGCGCCGCTCCGGTCAGCGTGGCCCAGACGCGGCGGGTGCTGCTGGCCAAGCAACTGATCCACGACAGCGACCTGCCGATGGCCGAGGTGGCGCTGGCGTCGGGATTCGGCAGCGTGCGGCGCTTCAACGAGACCTTCCAGCACCTGTATGGACGCCCGCCCGGCGCACTGAGGCGGCGACGGGCGGGCGAGCGGGTGGCTGGTGCGCCGATCGTGCTGAGCCTGGCTGTGCGCGAGCCCTATGACTGGGGTGCGATGCTGGACGCTCTGGAAGCGCGGGGCGAGTGGGTCGACAACAGCGTCTGGCGCAGACAGTTCGACGAGGCGGAGGGAGCGGGGGAGGTGGCGGTGGCTCGCGCCGGCCCCGGCCGTCTGGAGGCGTGGTTCCGGATCGACAGGCTGGCCGGATTACCCGGCGTGCTGGCGCGGGTGCGGCGGGTGCTCGACCTGGCGGCCGACCCCGAGGCCATCGCCGCCGATCTGTCGCGCGATCCGCTGCTGGCCCCGCTGGTGACCGCGCGGCCGGGGCTGAGGGTAATCGGAGACTGGGATCAGCCCGATGCGCCCGGCTCGGATCGGCTGCCCGAAAGCGCCGACGAGGTTCTGATCGAACGCGCCGAGCGCTGGCGGCCCTGGCGAGGCTACGCCCTGGCCCATCTGTCCGCCGCCGACATCGACCCCCTGACCCTCTTTTCGGAGACCCGCCATGACCGCGCGGCCTGACGACATGCCCCAGACCCTGACGATGTCCCGCCTCGACGGGCCGCTGGGGGCCATGTTGCTGGTCACCGACGGGGCCGGCGTGGTGCGCGCCCTGGACTTCGCCGATTTCGAGCCAAGGATGCGGCGCCTGATGCGGCTGCACTATGGCGCGACGCCGCTGATTGAAGACGCGCCTATCCCCGGCGTCGTGAGCTTGTTGGAGCGATACTTCGCCGGCGATGCCGACGCGCTATCGGCGGTTCGCTGGGCCACGGGCGGAACGGACTTCCAGCGGGCCGTCTGGCGCGCCCTCACCGAAATCCCGGTCGGCGAGACCGACAGCTACGCCGGCCTGGCGGCGCGGATCGGGCGGCCCAGCGCCGTGCGCGCCGTCGGCCTGGCCAATGGATCAAATCCGGTGGGCATCATCGTGCCGTGCCACCGGGTGATCGGCAAGTCAGGGGCGTTGACCGGCTATGCGGGTGGGATCGAGCGCAAGCGCTGGCTGCTGGAGCACGAGCGCCGCTGGGCCGAGCGGCGCGCGGCGGCCTGAACCCTAGCGACGCGCCTTGCGGGCGGCGTAACGGGCGTCGCGCTTGGCCTTTTGCTCTTCCTTGGTGAGCTGCTTGCGCTCCTTGCGGGCGGCGCGCTTTTCGGCGTCGATCGCCTCCTGAGCCGCCTGCTGCTCGGCCAGCTTGGCGGCTTCCTTCTCCGCCTTCTCGCGGCGCTGCTCGGCCTTGGCGAGTTCATGCTGACGGCGCTGTTCTTCCTTCTCGGCGGCGCGCTTTTCGGCGAGCTTGTCGAACTCGGGATCCGTGACCGTCGGCTTCGGCTTGAATTTGGCCAAGAGCGCCTTCTTGGCCTCCGCCTGGGCGGAGAGTCGATCGGTGAAGCCGGTTTGCTTGAGGTCTCTCATGGGTCCTTGCTGGCGCCGAGCGCGCCGATATGAGTCGGATGTGCGAAAGCCGCCCGGCGCATGATCCGCGTCCGGGCGGCCTCATTTAGGGGCGCCGCCTCGTTCGATCAAGCGGCGGAGTGGCGTTCGGCCTATTCGCCGCGCGCCTTTGAGACCGCCGCGCCGGCCGCGCCGCCGACCGCCGCGCCCACCGGACCGCCGACCACCGCGCCGCCGAGCGCGCCCGTGGCGGCCCGCTGCTCCATGGTGCGACCGCAGGCCGAGGCGCCCAGCGCCACGGCGAGGATGGCGACGACGAAGACCGCGTCACGCTTGTGTTTCGAGACCATGATGACCCTCCTGAACAGTGTAGCTCAGGAACGCCGGCACAGCTTGGCGGTTCCGGCTCAGCCTTCCAAAGAAACGACCGGCTGGGTGATCCGGGCGATCCGGCCGCGGCGCATGGCGCGAGCCTTGAGCCAGGCCTTGATCCGGTCCTGCATCGGCGCGTCGATCAGGTGATGATAAGCCCAGGCGAAGGCCAAGGCGGCCAGGACCCCTGCGCCCCAGATGGCCCACTGCACGCTTTCGGACAGGTTCAGCCGGGCGATGGCGATGTTGGCGAAGCCGAACCACCAGATGCGCACCACCTCGTTCGTAATGAACATGGAGAAGGACACCAGAGCGGCCCGCTCGACCAGCTTTGAGGGGCGCCGAACGGGCACGGTGCCAGCGGCGAGGATGATCAGGCTGATGCAGACCAGGGACCAAAGGGCGTGCTTGTCGAAGGCCTGCAGCGCGAAAAAGCCCACCGCTGCGGCGACACCGACCCAGCCGGCCAGACGGGGATTGATCCAGACCTTCTGAGCGAAGCACGCCAACGTCATGCCCAGCACGAACAGAGGCAGGATGCGGATGAAGCCGTATTGCATCGGCATCTGCCACACGGGATAGCCGAGGAACGTCCAGCACAGCTGGTTGATGATCAGATAGAGGCCGACCATGCCGCTCAGCGCCGTCCAGGGGCCCAGCTTTGTCACCCCGCGCAGAATGAAAGGGAACAGCAGGTAGCAGCCGATCAGGCCGGAAATCGACCAGGATGGCGCGTTCCAGCCCAGGCCGCCGTGGACGCCAAAGGACTGAACCAGCGCCAGCTGGGCCGGAAGCTGATCCCAGCGGAACCACTCGGGATTGCGCGGCGGCTGGCCGGCCAGAGTAGCCGAGAGCACCAGCACGACCAGACTCAGCCCCATGATCAGGTGGGCGGGCCAGACCCGGAGCGCGCGCTTCAGGAAGAAGTCGGAATGCGACATCCGCCCGGCTCCGACCGAGCGGCCGTAGACGCGCATCAGGACGTAGCCGGAATCGATGATGAAGAAGTTGGTCAGCAGAAACCCGGTGTGTTCGAACGCCGGGTGCAGCCCTTCGGCCAGGGCGATCGGCCCCGCGCCCTGGAAATGATGCAGGATGATCAGCGCCGCGACGATGAAGCGCAGCGCGTCCAGCCATCCGCCGCGCGCGATTGGCGGCGGTTCATTTCGGGTCGTTAGGGCTGTGAAGGCCACGGTTGGCCGCTCCTGAGGCTTTGTTCAAGCGTTCTGAAGCAAGGACCGGGCCGCCCGGATCGGGACTGTCGCCTCAGCCGAAGTTGCAGCTGACCCCGGCCCACATGTGGGCGACGCGCCCATCGTGCAGGACGCCGTGCAGATTTCCGGACTTGAACTGCTTACCCATGGACCCGTGGCTGAACTCGGCGACCAGGCTCTCGTCGATCTGGGCGCGACTGGAGCCGACGCCGATGCCGCCCATGGTGGTCGGGCCTTCGCGGTTCACCGCCCAGCCGACGAAGCGGCCTTCATGGCTCCATAGCGTCAGGCCGTCGTCCCAGCTGGCGAAGTTCAGCGGCCCCGCGCCGCAGTCGCTGTTGACCCCGGTCTCGGCCGGCTCATCGCCCAGCGCGCGGCTGACCAGCGCCACCGTCTGGGCCTCGGGCTGATCGAAGGCCACCAGGACCGTCGAGCCGTTCTCGACGTTCACGGCGCGCAGCCCCTCCTGGTCCAGAGCCAGGGCGACGCGCGCGGTTGCGGCCTCGGGAGCGGCGGTTTCGGCGGCCGAAGTCTGATCGGCCGGCCGCGGCGCTTCCGAACAGGCGGCGGCCAGCAACAGCAGGGCGAGGGGCGCGAAACGCTTCATGCGGCGGACCCTAGAAGGCCCGCCCTCGCGCCGCAACGCGGCATGGCGGCACGGGCGAGGGGGGCGACAGGCGAGGCGACATGGAACCGCCAGGGGCGCCGCCGGTTGCATGGATGCCGACGCGCATTGGGCGCGGGGCGCCAGGATGAACCCCATGACCGACACTCCGCGAGACCCCGAAACCCCGCAATTCGAGACCGACGAGATCGAAGCCACCCGCGCCCGCGAACAGGGTCTGGGCCTGGGTGAACGCGAACTGCAGGCCCAGCGTGATCCCGGCGTCGATGATTTCGACGACGAAACCGACACGGACGAAGGCGTGGAGCGCAACACCGCCGTCCAGGGTCAGCAACCCGAGGCGAACGACCCGCAAATCTGAGCCGGAACAGGCGCGCCGGACCCGGGTTCGGCGCGCCGCGTCTCCCTAATCGTCGAAATGGCCC
>CAXBPJ010000167.1:0-4727 GCA_963977325.1 uncultured Brevundimonas sp.
CTGCTGATCGCGGTCAGTCTGGCGGCGGTCGGCCTGACCGTACGCAAGCTCATGTCCGGCCAGACCCTGACAGGCGGCTCGACCTTTCTGCAGGCGTTGCGATTGGGAGGGCCGCTGATCGGGCTTCTCGGCGCGGCCTACAATGTCCTGATCATCAACATCGCCATCGCCAACATCGGCGAGCAACCGTCCTACCCCGTGCTCGCTCCAGGGATCGCGGAGGGCGCTCTGTTGTTCGTATTGGGCCTGATCGCCGGCCTCATCGCGGTGATCTGCAACTGGATCGTCGAGGCGCGCATCGATCGCGCGGTGTTGCGGTCCTGACCGGGCCGGCCATCACCCAGGCCGAGAGCGTGGTGATGGCCGCGCTCTGGCGACGGGGCCCGTTGTCCTTCGCCGATCTGATCGACGAGGTGCGGCGGGGCTCTGCCTGGGGTGACGCCACCATCAAGACCCTGCTGAACCGGTTGATGAAGAAGGGGGCGGTCCGATCCGTCAAAGCCGACGGGCGACAGCGGTACCACCCTTCGTTCAGCCGCGACGACTACGTTACGGCAGAGGTCGACGCCTTGGTCCAGCGGCTATTCGGTGGCGACCTGTCGGCACTACTGTCGCACCTTCAGGCCCGGATGACCTGAAGCCTGATTGACGGCGGTGCGGAAACGGGTCACTCGCGCCGCCGTCATGTTCGCCCTGCGTCCCGAAACCCGCGCCACGCTCAATGAACTCGCCGCCCTGGCGTGGCCGGTGATCCTGTCGCGGGTGGGCATCATGGTCATGGGGCTGACCGACGCCATCGTGGTGGGGCGGCATTCGGGGGTGGAGCTGGCCTATCACTCCCTGGCCTGGGCCCCGACGTCCATTGTCCTGACCACGGCGGTGGGCCTGCTGATGGGCGTCCAGGTCATGACCGCCAGGATGATCGGCGAGGGCCGCCGCCAGGAGGCGGGTGCGGTGCTGCGCCGCGGGTTGAGCTACGCCTTGCAATTGGGGATCGCCGCCGGTCTGGCCCTGGCCCTGGCCGGGCCATGGGCGATGACGCGGATCGGGCTGGAGGCGGGGTTGGGCGAAGGCGCGGGGCCGGCCCTGGTCGTGTTTTCGCTGTCGTTGCCCTTTTATCTGGTGTCGATGGCGGCGTTGTTCTTCCTGGAGGCGCTGGGGCGGCCCAAGCCGGGCATGGTCGCCATGTGGGCGGCCAATGGCATCAATTTGGGCCTGAACCTGTGGCTGGTGCCGGGTCTGTCGGGCCTGCCGGTGGATGGGGCCACAGCCTCGGCCTGGGCGACCTTCGGCGCGCGAGCGGCCCTGGCGGGCTTCCTGATCCTCTACATCGTCCGCCTTCCCGAGGCGCGGGCGCTGGGGGTCTTCGCGCGGCCGCCGCGCGATCCGGCCGCCGCCCGCGAGCAGAGAAAAATCGGATACGGCACAGGCGCGTCCTTCTTCATCGAGGTAGGCGCCTTCTCGGGGCTGACCCTGATCGCGGGCCAGCTAGGGGCGTTGGAAACCTCGGCCTGGGCGGTGGTGCTGAACATCTCGGCCATCGTCTTCATGGTCCCGATGGGGCTGAGTTCGGCGACGGCGGTGCTGGTCGGCCGGGCGTATGGCGCCAAGGATCGCACGGGCGTGATACGAGCCGGCGCCTGCGGCCTATTCGCCGTGGCGGGCATCGCCACCCTGATCGGGCTGGTCGTCTGGCCGACCGCACCCCTGCTGGTCGGGGCCTATACGCGCGAGGCGGCGCTGCTGGCGGTCGCCGTTCCAGCGTTGATCCTGGCCACCCTGTTCTTCGTGGCCGACGGCGTCCAGGTGGTCGCCGCCCTGGCCGTGCGCGCGGCCGGCGACGTCTGGTGGCCGACGATCATGCACATCTTCAGCTACGGGGCGGTGATGTTTCCACTGGGCTATCTGCTAAGCCACCAGGGCGGCCTGGCCGTCGACGGCATGGTCTGGGCGGTGATCGTCGCCAGCCTGATTTCGGCGACGCTGCTGACCGGACGGTTCATCCGGGTCGCGCGGCGACTGCCCGCCTAGCGAACGCCCAGGATCCAGCCTTCCTCGGCCTCGACGGCCGCGCGCGTGTCGTCGTCGATGTCCTTGGGCGGGGCGAACAGGGCGGCGAGTTCGCCCTTGTCGTCCAGGCGCGCGAAATGCTCGGCCGCGGCCACGACCGAGGCCTGATCCTTGAACTCGCCCGGCTCGGGAGCGGACGGAACCATCGCCGGCCAGGCCTCGACCACCAGGGCCGACAGCGGGGCGACATCCTCGGCGGTCAGGGCGCGCCAGCCCGTGCCGAACGGCCAGATCGCGCCGGACGCGCCCAGGCGCTCCAGCAGACGCCGCACCATCGGCTGGCCGACCAGGGCCAGACCACCGGTGGCCCCGGCCCCGTGCATCTGCCACTGGCCCTTGGGCTGGATCTTGCCCGCGCGCGCGCGCCTGTCGGTCTCACGCATCTCGGGGATGTCCGCGGGATGCGCGGGCTTGGTGGAGGACAGCCAGCGCTGGGCCTGACGCGCCGGCGCGCCCCACATCGGCCAGGCCTCGTCGGTCATCAGCCGATTGATCTTGGCCGCGACCTGATAACGGTTGTTGGTGTTGTCGGCCTTGTCCACGACGTTGGAGGCCACGAACTTGGTCATCGCCGCCCAGGGCTCGCCGGACAGCTTCAGTCGCTCGGACGTGCCGCGCGGCCAGCCCAGCGGAAAGTCGAAGCCGATCAGGGCGCGGTCGCCGCGCTTGGCCAGATCGCCCAGGACGGTGGCCAGCATCGCCTCGCCCTCGGCGCGGGTGGCGGCGTTGTAGCTCTCGGTCTTCAGCCGCATGCGCACGTCGCGCTTGGCCACGCCGATCCACAGCGATTGCTCGCCGGTCTTCTTGCCCTCGGCGGCGGTCCAGATGGCGATGACATAGGCGTCGAACAGGCGGGCCACGGCGGGCTCCCGGAACAAGGTGGTCGAAGGATCGCGCCTTCTAGACCCTTGGGATGGCCACCGGAAGGCCCCCGGTCATTTCAGCAGGGCCTCGACATGGCTGAGCCAGCGGCGGCCTAGACGCAGGGCCTCGGGTGGCGAGCCCGCCGGGGTCGGCAGGCCGGTGGTCCACAGGCTGAGCTCGAACTCGGGATTGCGGGCGTCGTCGAAGATCAGACGCAGCACCACCTGCTCGGCGTCCGGCGCCATGACGTCCAGCTGCTTGCGCTGCTCGCCGCGGCGGACGCGCGCGACGACGTGGCCATCGACGATCAGTTCGGCGCCGTCGACCTCCTCGAACTCATAGACCAGCCCGCTCGCCCCGCGGTTCCAGAGCACCAGGAGCTGGCCGGTCTGGAAATCGAGCGCCGCGGCCTTGCCTTCGCTCGGGGAGAGAGCCTCGGCTTCCGCCCCGTCGCCGAGCGCCTTGCGCAGGGCCCTCCGCAGACGTCGCTCCGGCTCCATCCACCACGCCAGGGTCAGACCCGCGGTGGTCAGCACCGCCGCGCCCAGAGCCGCCAGCAGGATGATGCGGATCGCCTCCACCGATTCGGCCCTCCCAAGCCGTGTTCAGGCTAACGGCATTCGGCCGGTGCGTGAAATCGGATCATTCGGCCAGGTCGATCACCACAGGCACATGGTCCGACGGCTTTTCCATATCGCGGGCGTCGCGGTGCGTTTCGATGCCCCGGAACCGGTCCGCCGCGTGGGGGGACAACAGGTGGAAGTCGATGCGGATGCCGTGGTCGCGCTGCCAGGCTCCGGCCTGATAGTCCCAGAAGGTGTAGGTTCCCGCCGGTTCGTTACCAATCTCATGGGCGTCGGCGAGGCCCAGATATTTGAGCGCACGGAAGGCCGCTCGGCTCTCGGGCTGGAACAAGGCGTCACCGGTCCAGGCGGCGGGGTTTTTGGCGTCTTTGGGCTCGGGGATGACGTTGTAGTCGCCGCACAGGACGAAACTCTCCTCTAGGGTCAGCAAGTCGATCGCGTGGCGCCGCAGCCGCTCGAACCAGGCCAGCTTGTAGGCGAACTTCTCGGTCGCGATCGGATTGCCGTTCGGCAGGTAGAGGCCGCCGACCCGCACTGGACGCGGCGCCTCGATCATCGCCTCGATGTAGCGCGCTTGCTCGTCCTTATCGTCGCCCGGCAGGCCGCGCCGCTCGACCGACATCGGCAACTTCGAAAGGATGGCCACGCCGTTGTAGGTTTTCTGGCCGTGGGTCTCGATGTTGTAGCCCAGCGCTTCGAGCGGCTCGCGCGGGAACTTCTCGTCGACGCATTTGATCTCCTGGAAACAGACCACGTCGGGCTGGGCCGCCTCAAGCCAGGCCAGGACGGTCGGCAGGCGGGCGTTGACGGAATTGACGTTCCAGGTGGCGATGCGCATGGCGGCGACGCTAGGCGGGAGGACGGATGCGGGCAAGAGAAAGGCCCGCCGGATCGGTCCGGCGGGCCCCGTTTGTCAGCCCATGCCCGCAATCAGAGTTCGCAACGGTCGCCGACCTGGGCGGCCTGGGCGCAGGTCTGGACCTGACCGGCGGCGGTGCGCGTCGCCGGGAACTCTCCCAGGAAACCGGAACCGCTGGCGCACTTGACCTCGATGACCTGGCCTTCGCCCTCGGCCATCAGGCCGGCGATGCGGTAGTCGCTGACGTCGCAGGCGCGGTTGGAAGCCTGGAGCATCTGGCCCAGCACGCCCTTGATCTGATCCTCGGTGGTGAACTGGCAGGTCAGGGAGCGACCCTTGGCGGTCAGGCA
>CAXBPJ010000168.1:0-4713 GCA_963977325.1 uncultured Brevundimonas sp.
CGGGGCCACGCGGCAGGATCTCGCGCCGGGCGATGCCGGCGGGCACATACCAGGGCGGATTGGCCACGACCGAGGCGAAGGGCTTTTCCAGGCTGGGCGTCTGGTTCTCGGCCGTGCCGACCACCACGCGATTGGAATGGATCGGCTTGCCGTCCTTCCAATAGACCATGATGGCTGCCGCGACATTGACCTCGATCCGCTCGGGCGCGACCTCGCGCTTCAGCCAGCGGCGGCGCTCCAGGTTGAGCGCGATCTGGCGGGCGCGATCCTCGGCCGAGGCCGAAAGCGACCGCTGGGTGCCCGTGCCGATGCGGCCGTCCGAGGCCAGGCCGTGGCGGACCTGGAAGCCCTTCACCGCCTCGACCAGCTCGGGCGCATACCGATTGCCCGACATCATGTCAGCCTGGCCCTGACTGAGGTCGCCCTCAGCGACCAGGCGGGCGACCAGGGCGGGGATGCGGGCGTCGCTCGATCCCGGCTCGATGGTCGGGCCGGAGCGGAACGTCGGCCACGCCTTGCCCTCCGCGATCAGACGGCGATAGCGCACATAGCCGGCCGACAGATTGGTGTAGCCGATGTCGGTGGGGGCCAGCCCCTCCATCCAGTCCAGCAAGCGTTCGGCCTGAAGGGCGTCGTGCAGGCCGCGCGGCAGGTCGACGCGGTTCTTCTGCATCTCCCACAGCTCTTCGACCGTCTCGGGTCGCACTTGGCCCTCGGACAGGGCGCGGGCGTAGCGGATAGCGGCGGCGGTGGTGCGGATCTCCGCCGTCGGCGGATCGGCGGCGAGGCCCACGAAGTCGAAATAGTCCTGCCCCCGCATCGCGTGGCGCTCGCTGCGCAGGGCGACGCTATTCAGGGCCCGCAGCCGGTCGCGGTTCCACACCGGACGCCAGCCGTTCATCTCGTAGAAGGTCTGAACGTCGGCCCGTAGGGTCTCGTCGATATTGCCGATTTGGCGGTTGAAGGCCTCGTAGAAGGCGACGGCGGCCGGATCGCGCGGCGGCATCGGCATCGGGCGCGGTCCGCCCAGCGGCGGCTGCGTGTTCAGCTGACCCGCATCCTGCGCATGCGCGGCGGCGGCCAGGGCGGCGGCGGCCGCACCGAGTCCGAGTTGCCGTCTGTTCATCGAGAAACCCAAGCCTTCCCTTCGCCGTCGCCGGCGTCACGCCCCACGCACGTCGTCCTGAACGCGCGTCAGATTATCGCTGTTCCGGACAAACAGAAAGCGCCGGTCATGCGACCGGCGCTTCGCTGTGTCGTCAAGGACGCGTGATCGTTGCCGATCGGCGACAGGGCTTACTTCTTGATGAAGCCGCCGAACTTGTTGTTGAAGCGCGAGACGCGACCGCCACGGTCCATCAGGTGCTGGTTGCCGCCGGTCCAGGCCGGATGGGTCGAGGGATCGATGTCCAGGTTCAGGGCCGCGCCTTCCTTCCCGTAGGTGGAGCGCGTCTGATAGCTGGAGCCATCAACCAGGGTGACGGTGATGAAGTGGTAGTCGGGGTGGGTGTCGGCTTTCATGGTCTCGGCTCCGCCTGCGCGGCGACGATTCCGACCGTCTGTGCGCATGAAACAGGAAACCCGCCGAGAACGCCCGGCGGGAAGGAGGGCGGCGTTTACACCGGACCCGCCTTTCAGGCAATAGCGCGGCCATGACCGACACCTCCGCCTCTCTCGACGGCCGCCCCTCGACCGGCGCGCTGCTGGTCGAACAGATGGGCGAGGCGGGCAAGCGCCGCGAAAGGACCAAGGATGTGCGGCCGCTGGGGCGGCTGATCCCCTATGCGATGCGGCACACCGGCGACGCCCTGCTGGCCGGGCTGTGGCTTATCCTGTCGACCACGGCGTCGCTGGGCCTGACCGTGACGGCGCGGGGCGCGATCGATCAGGGCTTCGCCGACGGCGGCGCGGCGATCAACGGCTGGTTCCTGCTGCTGGGCGCCAACGCCCTGTTCCTGGGGCTGGCTACGGCGGTTCGCTATTTCTACGTCACCAAGACCGGCGAGCGGGTGGTGGCCGACCTGCGCCAGGGGCTGTTCGCGCGTGTGCTGACGCTGGATCCGGCCTTCTATGTGAAGATGCGGGTCGGCGAGGTGCTGTCGCGCCTGACCACCGACATCGCCCTGATCGAGACCCTGCTCACCACCTCGGTCAGCTATGCGCTGAGGAACCTGCTGACCCTGATCGGGGCGACCATCCTGCTGTTCATCGTCAGCCCGAAACTGACGGCCCTGGTCATGCTGGTCACGCCGTTGCTGATCCTGCCGCTGTTCGTGTTCGGGCGGCGGGTCAGGAAGCTGACCATCCAGTCCCAGGACCGGTTCGCCGACGCGGTGGGCTTCGCGGGTGAAAGCGTTGACGCCATCGAGACGGTCCAGGCTTTCGGCCGTGAGAAGAGCGCCATCGCCCGCTTCGATCAGGCGGTGGACATGGCGTTTGGCGTGTCCCTGGTCCGCATGCGCAGCCGGGCGGTGATGACCTTCATGATTATCGCGGTGATGTTCGGCGGCGTCACCCTGGTGCTGTGGCTGGGCGCGCGCGACGTCATCGCCGGGACCATGACGCCGGGGACTCTGCTGCAGTTCGTGTTGCTGTCGGTGTTCGCGGGAGGCGCGGTCGGCGCGTTGGGTGAAAGCTGGGGCGATGTTCAGAAGGCCGCCGGCGCCATGGCCCGGATCGACGAGCTGATGCGGGCCCAGCCGGCCATCGCGCCACCGGCGCAGCCCGTGGCCCTGCCGACTCCGCCGCGCGGCGAGGTGACCATGCGCGGCGTGGATTTCGCCTATCCGGGCCGTCCCGACCTACCGGCGCTTCGGGGTTTCGACCTGACCGTTCGGCCCGGTGAAACCGTGGCTCTGGTCGGCCCGTCCGGCGCGGGCAAGTCGACGGTGTTCCGCCTCTTGCTGCGCTTCTACGACCCGCAGAATGGCGTGATCACGGTCGATGGTGTCGATCTGCGCCAGGCCGATCCGGCCGAGGCGCGCAGCCGCTTCGCCTGGGTGTCGCAGGAGGCGCCGCTGTTCTCCGGTTCGGCGCTGGAGAACATCCGCTTCGGCCACGAGGATCTGACCGAGGAGGAGGCGCGCCAGGCGGCCGACAAGGCTCAGGCCCTGGCCTTCGTCGATTCCCTGCCCGAAGGCTTCGCCACGCCGCTCGGCGAGCGTGGCAAGTCGTTGTCGGGCGGCCAGCGCCAGCGCCTGGCCATCGCCCGCGCCCTGGTGCGCCAGGCGCCGATCCTGCTGCTGGACGAGGCCACCTCGGCGCTGGACGCCGAAAACGAGCGGCTGGTGCAGGCGGCGCTGGATCAGGCGATGGAGGAGCGCACCACCCTGGTCATCGCCCACCGCCTGGCCACAGTGCTGCGCGCCGACCGGATCGTGGTGATCGACGGCGGACGAGTGGTCGAGGAGGGCACGCATGCCGAGCTGACCGCGCGCGGCGGGCTCTACGCCCGGCTGGCGGCGCTGCAGTTCCGCACCGCCTGACCGCGTATTCGTGACTCGACGCTCGGCCGCACACCGGGCCACAGTCGGGGCTCACAGCGGAGCCCGACCATGCCTCACCTGCTTACGCCCGAGGGCCAGACGGCCGACGATCTGAAACTCAGCCGCCGCGGCCTTGGCCTTTTGGGCGGCGTGCTGTTCACCGGCTACGCCACCGCCGCCCTGTCGCAATCCGCCGAGCCAGTGGTGACCGATGAGGCTGGGCTGGTCACCGAGGCGGTGACCTATTCCGCGCCCGACGGCTTCGACATGCCCGCCTATGTGGCGCGGCCTGAAGGATCAGGCCCGTTTCCGGTCATCGTGGTGGTGTCCGAAATCTTCGGGGTCCACGCCTATATCGAGGACGTCTGCCGCCGCTTGGCCAAGGCCGGCTACGCCGCCATCGCCCCGGCCTTCTTCGTCCGCGTCGAGGACCCGGCCCCGCTGGAGGACATGCAGCAGATCCAGCGGATCGTCGCCGCCGCCGGCTATGAACAGGTGATGGGCGACATCTCCGGCGCTCTGGCCTGGCTGGAGCAGCAGCCCTGGGCCGACAGCGAGCGGCTGGGGGTCACCGGCTTCTGCTGGGGCGGCAAGGTGACCTGGCAGGCGGTCGCCCGCTTCGCCGCCTTGAAAGCCGGGGTCGCCTGGTACGGCCGCCTGGCCCCGGCGCCCGACGCCACGCCCGAACAGATCGAGAGCGGCCGACCCTGGCCCGTCGATCTGGCCGCCGACCTCAAGGCCCCGGTGCTGGGCCTCTATGCCGAAGAGGATCGCGGCATTCCGCTGGCGAGCGTCGAAGCCATGCGCGCCGCCCTGACGCGAGAGGGCGCCGAGGGCTCATCCATCGAGGTCTATCCCGGCGCCCAGCACGGCTTCCACGCCGACTACCGCGCCAGCTACAACGCCGAGGCCGCGGCGGACGGCTGGGCCAAGATGCTGGCGCATTTCGAGCGATGGGTGGAGTTTTGAGTAAGCCTTGCCATCCCCGCCGAAGCGCAGCGGAGCGCCGGGACAGCGGCAGAATCTGCGTTCCTGCTCACACTCGTCCCAGATAGTCGCTGACGCGACTTCCGGGATGACAAGCTCAGGGAGGTGATGGTGGCGTCCAAGCGTCCGTTTGCGCAACATCGGCGGCCAGAAGTTCTGGGTAGAGATCGGCCCAATGCGGGTTGCTCTCCTCGATCAGAGCGAACTTCCAAGGCCGCCGCCAGCGTTTGATACGCTTCTC
>CAXBPJ010000169.1:0-4704 GCA_963977325.1 uncultured Brevundimonas sp.
GACGGGGAGGGAGACAGTCACCCCCGATCCTGCCGCATCCGATTGAGCAGCAGCCCCTCGCGCAGGCCCCGGTCCGCCACCCGCACCCGGGGGCAGGGCCATTCGCGCTGGATGCCCTCCAGGATCGCGGCGCCGGCCAGAACCAGGTCGGCGCGGTCCGGTCCGATACAGGCCTCGCGCGCCCGGCCGTCCGGCCCCAGATCGTGCAGCCTTCTGGCCGCCGCCTGGCACTGGCCCTTGTCCATCCACAGGCCGTCGACCTTGCTGCGGTCATAGCGGGCCAGGCCCAGATGCACCCCGGCCAGACTGGTGATCGCGCCAGAGGTGCCGACCAGATGCGCCGCGCCGGCCTCGAAATGCGGCCTCAGGGTCTCGGCCACCTCGCGGCCCTTCAACGCCCCGCGCACGTCCTCGACCATGGATTCATACCAGGGATCGCCGCCGCCGTCCGGCTCGGGCCAGCGCTCGGCCAGGGAGACAACGCCCAGCGGCATCGACATCCAGTCGATCCCGATCCAGTCGGCCTGGTCGCCCTGACCCCGGCGGCTGAGCCAGGACAGCTCCGTCGAGCCGCCGCCGACATCGACGATCAGCGCCGCAGGGGCCTGCGGATCCAGCAGGTTGCGACACCCCGCGACGGCCAGGGCCGCCTCCTCCTCCGGCTCGATGATGCGCAGCTGAAGGCCGGTCTCGGCGCGCACCCGGCCGAGGAAGGCCTCGCCGTTGCCGGCCATGCGGCAGGCCTGGGTGGCCACCGCGCTCACCCGGTCGGAAGCCACGCCCCGCCGCGCGATCTTCTCGGCGCAGTGCTGCAGGGCGTCGACCGCCCGGTCCATGGCGGCGTCAGCCAGCGCGCCCGAAGCGCTCAGCCCTTGGCCCAGGCGCACGATGCGGCTGAAGGAGTCGACCACGCGAAACCCGTCGCGCGCCGGGCGGGCGATCAGCAGGCGACAGTTGTTGGTCCCGAGGTCGAGCGCGGCGTACAGCGGCGCCTCGCGACCTCGCCGGGACCCGTCGTCGCGCCGCCGGGGCGCGCCGTTGCGGTGCGGCATGAGCCAGGCCTTGGGTGAGCATCGCGTGGGTGCGACGCTTCGTCCCTCCCACCGTAGGCGGACGATGGTCGCGCGCCAACCCGGGACGAACCGGGGACTCAGACGTTCAAACCGAACGCCGACACGCCTATGTTGGCCGAAACGACTGGAGGGAGCCCGTCATGGCCGATTTCGAGCATGTGTTTGAACAACCGCCCGAGGGCGCGGCCGCGGACTGGACCATCCCCCAGAACTGGGCCGCCTATACGGATATCGAGCACCAGACCTGGGACACCCTCTACGACCGGCAGATGAAGATCCTGCCCGGTCGGGCGTGCGACCCCTTCATGAACGGGCTCAAGGCGCTGGACCTCAACACCGGCGGCATTCCCGATTTCGAGGTGATGAATCCCAAGCTCCAGGCCCTGACCGGCTGGACCGTGGTCTGTGTGCCGGGCCTGGTTCCGGATGAAGTGTTCTTCGACCACCTGGCCAACCGGCGCTTCGTTTCGGGCCAGTTCATCCGCAAGCCGGACCAGTTGGATTACCTGCAGGAACCGGACATCTTTCACGACGTCTTCGGCCATGTGCCGATGCTGACCGATCCGGACTTCGCCGCCTATATGGAAGCCTACGGCAAGGGCGGACAGCGGGCCGCTAGCCTGGGCCTGCTGCCCAATCTGGCGCGGCTCTACTGGTACACGGTGGAGTTCGGCCTGATGCGTGAAAAGGGCGACCTGCGCATCTATGGGGCGGGCATCGTGTCGTCGGCGACCGAGAGCGTCTTCGCCGTCGAGGATCCGTCGCCCAACCGGATCGGCTTCGATCTGGAGCGGGTGATGAAGACCCTCTACCGCATCGACGACTTCCAGCAGGTCTATTTCGTCATCGACTCGTTCGAACAGCTGAAGCGCGACACCCTGCAGGACTTCGGCCCCGTCTACGAGCGGCTGAAGGGCGCCGGGGACATCGCTATCGACGCCATCCTGCCCGGCGACGAGGTCATCACGCGCGGCACCCAGGCCTATGCGGAAAAGGGCGGACGGTTCGCGGCCTGAGTCAGGTGCGAGGACGTGTCAATCGGGGCCACGCCAATTTCGTCCCGACGGCGTAGGTCAGCCCGTAAACCAGGACGATCAACGAGCTCCACCAGGTGAAGGCGGTCAGCCCGGACGGTCCCTGAGGGTTCAGCACCATGGCGGGCACGATCACCAGGCCCCGGGCGAGATAGATCAGGCTGATCGCGACCAGCCCCGTGCGCAACAGGGGCAGCCGACGGATCAGACCGGCGCCGGAGAAGGCGTAGGCCGCCCAGATGGACAAACCCGTGGCTATCAGGAGCGTCAGGGCGGTGGGATACCAGTGCCCTGCCTCAGCCATGCGCGCCATGGTCTCGCCGGCTCCAAAGAAGCGATACCATGGCGGGCCTCCGACGATGATGCCCAAGTGCAGGGTCGCCGCCAGGCCGCTGAGCATGCCGCCGGCCAAGAGCCAGGGATTCGAGTTTCGGATACCCATTGCTCCTCCGTCGCCAGAATCGGCGACGAAGCGCCGCGGTCAAGCCCTGAAACTCTCCCACGGCCCCGTGATCGCCAGGGTCAGGCCCGGCGAATACAAGTTCACAAACATCGTCCGGCCGTCGGGCGCGAAACAGACCCCGGCGAACTCCGTGTTGGACTCGTCCTCGGTCTCGAGCCCGACATAGTCCAGCACCGCCCGGTCGCCGGCCTCGACGAACAACTCGACCACGCCGGGATCGGAGGCTTCGTCGGACTGGCCCTCGCGCGGGCTGGGGACGTAGCGGACGATCTGACCGTGACGCCCCACGCCGCCGGAGGTGCAGGTGAAATAGAGGTGATCCCCGGCCCAGACGACACCCTCGCCTCGGGCGAAGATGGCCGCGCCGGCCGCATGGCCGCGAACATTAAGATCGGCCGCGGGGCTCTCGACGTCCTCCAGATCGATCCAGCGGGCGCGTCGCCGCTCGCCCTGTCGCCAATGGAGGCTGTCCCAGTTTCGGCTGTCGGCCGAAGCTTCCTCGACGAAGGCCAGGGCCTGGAGGCGGCCGCCCCGGTGCAGGTCGCGCGGGTCGAGCGGCAGATAGCGGTAGAACAGGCTGTCGGCCACGTCCTCGGTCAGATAGACGACGCCCGTGCGCGGATCGATACAGGCGGCCTCGTGCTTGAACCGCCCCATGGCCTTGATCGGCCGGGGGGCGACCAGGCCGATCTCGCGCGAGGGCACCTCGAACACCCAGCCGTGGTCCTGAGGCAGGCCGTCCTTGAGCCCGGCCGTGGTCTCCTCGCAGCTGAGCCACGAGCCCCAGGGGGTGACGCCACCCGCGCAGTTGGTGACCGTGCCGCCCAGGCTGAGGTGCTGGCGCTCGGTGCGGCCGGTGCGGAGATTGTACACGACCGTCGTCGTGCCGCCCCCCAGCGGATAGACGCCACCCGACGGGTCCGGATAGACCCCGAACACCGAGGCGCGCTCGACGCCATCCAGCAACCGATGCCGGGCGCCCCAGGCGCTGAGATTGAATTCGTCGGCGTCGATCTCGTGGTTGCGGACCAGAATGACCCGATCCTCGTCCAGCCCGAAACAGCCCATGCCGTCGAACTTGTCGGGCGTGATCAGGCCGTCGGCCATGGTCTCGCCCGCTTGCGACACCACGCGATAAGAAAACCCCTCCGGCAGGTCGAGCAGCCGATAGGGGTCGGCCTTCATAGGGCCGTATCCGAATACCTCGTTGCGCGACGGCCCGTCGACGAAGCCGCTTTCGATCAGAGCCGCGTCCTGCGCCAGCGCATTGGCGCGCCGCGCATATCCGGACAGGGCGAGGGCGGCGGTGGAGCCGAGGAACAGGCGGCGGGACTGGATCATGATCAGGCCTATGACGGCCGTTTATGACGTTTCATCCAGCCGCGGGGTGCGACACCTTGGTCGCCGTGCCGGCACGAGCAATCAGGTTGTCTGGAACGGGTAGAAATCGCCGCCCAGTCCCAGGATGCCCGTCAGTTCGTCGAGCGCCCGGCGGCTTTCGTCCAGCAACGCCGGATCGGCCAGATCGGCCGGCGCCAGGCGGTCGCGGTAGTGGGCCTCGGCCCAGCGGGCTAGGCGGGCATGAAGCTCCGGCGTCAGACGCATGGCCGGATTGGCCGCCGCCTGCTCCGCCTCGGTCAGCGCCACGCGCAGGCGCAGGCAGGCGGGTCCGCCGCCGTTCCGCATCGACTGGCGAACGTCGACATAGCGCACGGCGCCGATCGGGCCGTTGGACGCGGCCAGACCCTCGGCGACCGCATGGCTCCTCGGATTGTCGCGGGTCTCGGTCGGGCAGATCAGGGTCAGGCGGTCCTCGCCCGGGACCTGGATCAGCATGGAGTTGAACAGATAGCTGGAGATGGCGTCGGCCAGCGGCAGGTCGGCGGAGGAGACCTCGACGAAGATCGGCTCGAACAGGCCGTCGGCGGCGCGACGGATATCGGCCTCGACGGACGCCCGATCCTCGAAGGCCATGTCGTGGAACAACAGGGTGTCCAGCGCCCCGACGCAGACCACGTCGTTGTGGAAGGTCCCGCCGGCGATGGCGTCGCGACCCTGGCGGGCGAGGACGGCGCCTCGGGCGGCATGGCGGTAGGCCAGGGCCTCGGAGGCCTCGCGCGTCTGGCGGGCCGGA
>CAXBPJ010000170.1:0-4694 GCA_963977325.1 uncultured Brevundimonas sp.
GGCCAGGAGGACCTCAGCTACGAAATGTCGCTGGAGGTGATGCCGGACTTCACCCCGGTCGACCCCAAGAAGCTGAAGCTGACCCGCCCGGTCTATGAGGCCTCGGACGCCGACATCGACGAGGCGCTCAAGGACCTGGCCGGCCAGGCCAAGACCTATGAGGACAAGAAGGGCAAGATCGTGAAGGCCGCCGACGGCGACCAGCTGACCATCGACTTCGTCGGCAAGATCGACGGCGAGGCCTTCGAGGGCGGCTCGGCCGAGGACGCCAATCTGGTGATCGGCTCCAACCAGTTCATCCCCGGCTTCGAAGAGCAGCTGAAGGGCGCCAAGGTCGGCCAAGAGAAGACCATCGAGGTCACCTTCCCCGAGCAGTATCAGGCCGCGCACCTTGCCGGTAAGGCCGCGACCTTCGACGTCACCGTCAAGGCCATCAAGGCGCCCAAGGACGCCGAGGTGAACGACGAGCTGGCCACGCGGCTGGGTCTGGAATCGCTGGACAAGCTCAAGGAGCTGCTGGGCCAGAACCTGAACTCGCAGTACCAGCGGATGTCGCGCTTCAAGCTGAAGCGGGCGCTGCTGGACCAGCTGGACGAGGGCCATGACTTCGCCCTGCCGCCCAAGATGGTCGAGGCCGAGTTTGAAGGCATCTGGCAGCAGGTCGAGGCCGACAAGAAGGCCGACCGCCTGTCGGACGAGGACAAGAAGAAGTCCGACAAGACGCTGAAGGACGAATACCGCAAGATCGCCGAGCGCCGGGTGCGTCTGGGCCTGGTGCTGGCCGAGATCGGCCGCGCCAACAACGTCCAGGTCACCGATCAGGAGCTGAACAACGCCCTGATGGCCGAGGCCCGCAACTATCCGGGCCAGGAGCGCCAGGTGCTGGACTTCTATCGCCAGAACCCCAACGCCGCCGCCCAGATGCGCGCGCCGATCTATGAAGAGAAGGTCTGCGACCTGGTGTTCAGTCAGGCTGAGGTCAAGGACGAGCCGATCTCCAAGGACGAGCTGCTGAAGGACGAAGACGAGGACTGATCCCGTCGTCGGTGTAACCGAGCTTTGGAAGGGCCGCTCTCTGGGGTGGCCCTTTTCGTTTTGGACGCTATCGTGCCGCTCTGCTACCGTTGGATGTCGCATTTCGGAACTGAGGGCGATTCAGATGCCGGGCCGGAAGCAACCGAACGGTATCGTCCGGCATGGCGTGCTCATTGTGTCCGCGTGCGTGGCGCTCACGGGGCCCGCGCTGGCGCAATCTCCGGGCTCGGCGCCGGCTCGCCCCGAGGCCCCGGAGACCGATCCGGAGAATGACGGCGATCAGCCAACGCAGTTGGAGGAGATCGTCGTCATCGGCGACCGGCCTCTCATCGCCGCCGTGGAGGAGTATATAGCCGAAGTCTCGTCGCCGGTGCGCTCAAGAGGGCTGGCGCGTTGGACCGATCCTGTCTGCGTCGGGGTCATCAATCTCCAGCATGAGCTGGCCCAACAGTTGGCGGATCGCGTGTCGGACCTGGCGCGCGAAATCGCTCTCGGCGCCCAGGAGCCGGGATGCCGGCCGGACGTCCTGATTGTTGGAGCAGACGACGGCGCCGCGATGGCCGAGGCGATGGTCGACAGCAATCCCGGCCTGTTCCGTCCGGGCAGCCTCCGCATGGTTCAGCCTCGGTCGGCCCTGCGGATCTTCACGACATCGACAGCCCCTGTTCGCTGGTGGACCGTCAGCGCGCCGGTCGACTCCCTGACAGGACAAATCGTCGTTCGGCTTCCCGGGCAGCCACCGCCGACGCTGGAGGTTCGGAGATTTTCTGGGAGACGCGCGCAGATCCGCGATGACATCCAGCAAGTCTTCGTCATCGTGGATATGCAGGCGGCTTCAGGCGTCAGCGTCGACCAGCTGGCGGACTATTTGGCCGTGGTGGCTCTCTCGCAAGTCGACGACGACCCGTCCGCGCCGGGCTTCAACACCATTCTCAACCTCTTCGCCGCGGACGTCGACGCTCCGGAGGGACTGACCGACTGGGATCGGGCCTATTTGAGCTCGCTGTATGCCGCCCGCAATGAACGCATCCTTCCTCATCGTCAGGCCGAGGCGATGGCGGCGAGCCTGGCGGAAAGCGGTTCGCGACATGAGGCCGAGGACTGACCGGGGCAATCCGCGGGTGGTATGTTCGCAGCACGGCATGGATTACGTCTGCGCAGGCTGATGTCATCCTGCACGCGCCGCGACGCTTCGAACTTTGCGGCGCGTCCTCAGGCGTTGGGAGGTTTTCGTGGTTTTCGCTTCAATCATCGCCGCCGCGACCTTACTCCAGGCTTCGTCTGCCGCGGGGCAGCTTGACCAGCCCGTTCACCAACTCGACGAGATCGTTGTGGAAGGTACGCGGCTCGAACCCCTTACCCGCCAGTTCGTCGAGCAGGTCGCGGCGCCGGCGGGCGGGCGGGGCCTGGCCCGGTGGCGCGATGGGGTCTGCGTCGGTGTGGCCAATCTGAGGGCGGAAGCGGCCCAAGGCATCGCCGACCGGGTGTCCGGCGTGGCGGATGACCTGGGACTGGCGGTGGGCGGGCCGGGATGCCGGCCGAACGTGGTGATCATCGCCGCCGCCGATGCGGCAGACACGGCGAGGCGGCTCGTGGCGCGAGATCCGTCGGCGTTCCGACCCGGCGCATCAGGGATGGATATGGGCGCCGACGCCCTGGACCGGTTTCAATCCTCGGCGGCGGCTGTCCGCTGGTGGCATGTCAGCGCGCCGGTAAATCCGGAAACGGGCGCACTCGGCGTGAGAGCGCCCAGCTATCGCGATCCGGAAAGCGAAGGGGCCGAAGGCTATACCAGCCACCTGTTCGCTCCCCCGATACGGGTCCTACCCTCGCGTCTCAACGATCCATTACGCGACGATCTGCGAAGGGTGTTCATCATCATGGATGTGGACGGGGCGGCGGAAGTATCGGGACGCCCTGGCCGACTATCTGGCATTCGTCGCCCTGGCCCAGATCGATCCGGAGGCCGACACCAGCGCCTATGACTCCGTGCTCAACCTGTTCGATCGGGACGATCCGGCCGAGGGCCTGACCGGCTGGGACCGGGCTTATCTGGAAGGGCTTTATTCCTCCGAGAGCAACCGAATCCATCAGGCCAGCCAGGTGCAGTCCGTGTCCAACGCCATCCTGGCCGTCTATCGAGGCCGCGCCGAAGCGGACTGAGCGGCAGGTCGCATTGACGGATCACGGATACCGGCGGACAGTGGGAGCGACCCTTCGTCTGGATCGCCGACATGCCCGCCCTGATTTCAGCCTTCGCCGCATTGAGCCTTATCGGGGCCCAACCCCACTCGCCACCTGAGCACGAGCCGGTCTTCGAATTGGAAGAGATCGTCGTCGAAGGCGTGCGGCTGGAGGAGCTGACGCGCCGGTTCGTCGATGAGGTCGCCGCGCCTGCGCGCGGCCGCGGGCCGGCGCGGTGGGCCAAGCCCGTATGCATCGGCATGGCCAACCTCAAGCCTGAGGTGGCGCAACCCATTATCGACCGAATGGCCGGCGTCGCCAACGATATCGGCGTGCGGGTGTCCGGGCCCGGCTGCCAGCCGAACGTGCTGATCGTGGTGAGCGAGGACGCGGCCGCTCTCACGGCGACCATGGTATCGGACAATCGCCGGCTGTTCCGGCCCGGGGCCACCGGAATGGAGCGCGGCCCGCGCGCCCTGACTGATTTCATCCAATCGAATCGTCCAGTGCGCTGGTGGCACGTCAGCTCCCCTACGAACCGCGACACTGGGCAATTGGCTGTCCGCCTTCCAGGTCACAACGACATGGCGATGGTCAGCGGCAATTCCGATAGCGTGTTCAGCTTTGCGCCGATGACCCGCGTGCAACCGACGCTGCTGAACCAGTCCCTGCGCGATGACATGAGGGCGGTCTATGTGGTGGTCGACGTCGACGAGGTGGCCCATGTCCCGGCCGAGGCGCTGGCCGACTATCTCGCCATGATCGCCTTCGCCCAGATCGATGCCGAAGCCGACACGGGAGCCTACGATTCCGTGCTGAACCTGTTCGACAGTCCTAATCCGCCGGCTGCTCTGACAGGCTGGGACCGTGCCTATCTCAAGGGGCTCTACGAGGCGGAAAGCTATCGCGAACATCCCGGAAGTCGGGTGCAGGCGATCTCAGTGGCGATTTTGGATGAATATCGTACGGGTCTGAACACTGCCGAGTGACGGGAACGTTGATTGCCACCACGGCCGCGGTCGCGGGATAACAGTCGTTTCGTAAACAGCCTCGCCATTTCCCATGTCCGTCCTCGCCGCAATTCTGTCTGCGTCCATCGCGCTTCAACCCAGTGCGGCTTCTTCGACACCGCCTCAACCTCCCGCGGATGAAGAAGTCACCGTCCTCGACGAGATCGTGGTCGATGGGCGCCCCCTCGAAGACTATGTGCGCGACTTCGTCAGCGAGATCGGCGCGACGGCGCGAGACCGAGGGCTTGCGCGATGGCGGGATCGGGTCTGCGTCGGTGTGGCGAATATGGACCCCGAGGCGGCGCAGTATGTGGCGGACCGGGTTTCGGAGGTGGCGCTCGATCTGGGCCTGAGGCCGGGCGAGCCGGGGTGTCGCCCCGACCTGATCATCGTCGCGGCGGATGACGGCGCCGCAATGGCGGACGCCCTTGTGAGGCGCCAGGAACACAATTTCCGGGTCGGCCA
>CAXBPJ010000171.1:0-4673 GCA_963977325.1 uncultured Brevundimonas sp.
CAGCGACGCGCAGGCGGGTGCGTTCCTCGTCGACACTCTCGACCACGCCGTCGAAGCTGGCGAAGGGACCGTCGATGACCTTGACGTTCTCGCCGATGTCGAAGCGGATCGTCGGCTTGGGACGCTCCACGCCCTGTTCGGGCGAGCCGATAATGGCCTGAACCTCGCGCTCGGACACCGGCAGCGGCCGCGTGCCGCCCTGGGCGCCCAGGAAGCCGGTCACCTTGGGCGTGTTCTTGACCAGGTGATAGGCGTCGTCGGTCATCTCCATCTTCACCAGCACATAGCCTGGGAAGAACTTGCGCTCGGAATTGACCTTGCGGCCCCGGCGGATCTCGACGACCTCCTCGGTCGGCACCAGGATTTCGGAGAAGTTGCCTTCCAGACCCTGCTGCTTGGCCTGCTCACGCAGCTGCTCGGCGACCTTCTTTTCGAAGTTCGAATAGGCGTGGACGATGTACCACTTGTGGCGGGGGTTGGCCGGGGCGGCGGGCGCGGCGTCCGTCATGGGCGCGTCTCCTGAAATCTTGTGTCTTAACGGCCGAGGGCGATGATGCGCTGGAACGCCGCGCCCAGGGCGAAGTCGACGCCCCAGAAGAACAGCGCGGCGATGATCACCATGATGAACACCATCACCGAGGTGATCCAGGTCTCCTTGCGGCTGGGCCAGGTGACCTTGCGGCCCTCGGCGCGGACCTGGCTGATGAACTGCATGGGCGTGACGCGCGGCTTCTTGGGCTCGGGCGCATCGACGGTCAGGGTGGCGCCCGAGGCGCCGCCGCCGGCTCGCGATCCCGAAGTCTGCGCCCCGGAGCGGCGTCCGCCCGGAGTCTTCGCCTTGGCCATGATGTCTCTACTCGGCTTTCGTGGTCCCCTGTCGTCGCCAGATGGGGAAGCCCGACCGGTTTCGACAGGGGGAGGTGGCAGGAGTGGAGGGACTCGAACCCCCGGCCCTCGGTTTTGGAGACCGATGCTCTACCAACTGAGCTACACTCCTAGGCTCCCGGACAAGGAACAGCGCGCCGGAGGGCGGACCCTTCGGCGCGCATGGCCTTGGCCAGACCGGCGCGTTTATCAGCGCCCCCCGCCAGAGGCAAGGACCGCGCCGCGAGCCCCGCGTGGGAAAATCGGCGGAAGCTAACGGTTCGCTAGCCTATTGCTGATATCCCGCGCGGTATCGGGCCGTCAGAGCCCGTCGATGGTGATGCGAAGGATACGACCATGGCGGGGGCCGAGCGCTTCACGAAACGGTTTCGGCGCGACCAATCGGGCGCGACGGCCATGATGTTCGGGATCGGGGCGCTGGTCCTGATCCTGATGACCGGCTTCGGCGTCGATTACTACCGCTGGACCATCGCCAAGAGCGAAACCCAGGGCGTGCTGGACGGCGCGGCCCTTTCGGCGGCCGCGTCGCGCGAGATCGATGAAACCGCGCTGAGCACCATCGCCGACGCCCATGTCGCCGCCAATTCGCCGAACATGCGCAAGGCCTTCGTCGATCCCGACTACGACACCGATCTGACCTACGTCGATGAGAAGGTGACGGTCACCATGACCGGCGGCGTGCCGACCATCTTCATGGGCCTGGCGGGCGTCCAGATCATGCCGCTGAACGTCACCGCCGTGGCCCAGCGCGGCCAGGCCGAGGCGGTCGAACTGGTGCTGGTGCTGGATAACACCGGCTCGATGAACCAGATGGACGCGGGCGGCCAGACCCGGATCGCCGCGCTGAAGGCGGCGGCGGCCTCGCTGGTCACCAAGGTCAAGGAACGCGAGGAGGCCGATGTGAAGGTCGGCGTCGTGCCCTATGCCGAATACGTCAATGTCGGTAAGGCCAACCGCGGCCAGGCGTGGCTGAGCCTGGAAGAGTACGACAAATATGTCCCCGCCAAGGATCCCGGAAAGCAGGCCGACGAAATCGAGGTTTGTACGGAGTACGGCCCCTATTACACCGTCAACAGGACGCGCCAGTTGGACGGTCGCACAGAAAGCTACACCGAGCAGCGTCGCGACTGCACCAAGAAGGAAAAACGCCCGAACCCCAATGCCGGCAAGCCGACGGGCGGCCACGCGGCCTATACCGAACAGTTCCGTTGGGAGGGCTGTGTGTACTCCCGCATTGGCGATCTGCGGCTGAGCGACACGGCGCCCATGAGCCCGTATGCGGGCATCATCGTCAACGACAAGAAGCGGGACTGCCAGACCGAGATCGTGCCGCTGTCCGACAGTCGCTCGACCGTCCTCAGCGCCATCAACGGCATGGTCACCAGCAAGCAGCGCGGCGGCGATCCCATGACCTTCATCCCCGGCGGCCTGATCTGGGGCGTCAACGTCCTCTCGCCGGGCGCGCCGTTCACCGAGGGCCGCACCTACGGACCCGCTAACCGCAATCCGCGCAAGATCATGGTGCTGATGACCGATGGCGTGAACACCATGACCTACCGGCCGAACGGCACGAGGTACGGCCAGCATATCTCGACCACGGCGCCGGGGCAGATCAAGCAGACCAACGACGACGTCACGGCCATCTGCAACTACGCCAAGTCGCAGAACATAGAGATCTACACCGTGGCCCTGGGCGTCGAGGACGATGCCTCGACCAGCATGCTGCGCGGCTGCGCCAGCCAGGCGGACTATTTCTTCAACGCCTCGGACAACGCCGCCCTGGCGGAGGCCTTCGACGCGATCGCAGCGTCGATCAACCGGGTGCGGCTGGTCAAGTAAACGGTCAGAGGTCTAAGCGAGGCGGATGCTGGTCACCCGCTTCGCCCCCTCGCCCACCGGTCGGCTGCACAAGGGTCACGCCTTTTCGGCCCTGACCGCCTGGCGGGCGGCGCGCGCGGCCGGCGGGCGGTTCCTGCTGCGGATCGAGGATATCGACCCGACCCGCTGCCGGCTCCAATTCGAAGACGCGATCCTGGAGGACCTGGCGTGGCTGGGGATCGATTGGGACGGGCCGGTCCGACGGCAATCCGATCATCTCGACGATTACGCCGCTGCGATCGACGCTCTGCGGGCGCGCGGTCTGCTCTACCGCTGCTTTCGCACCCGCAAGGACATCCTCGACGTCATCGGAGATGCCCCCCACGGCGCGCTGGAGGCGGCCCGCCCGGGACCGCATCCGGCGCAGGAAGAAGCCCGTCTGCTGGCCGAGGGCCGCCCCTTCGCCTGGCGGCTGTCGCTGGACACGGCCCGCGAGGCGTTAGGCGAGGCGCGCTGGGCCGCCCTGTCCTTCGTCGAAGAGGGCGTGCGTCGGAACGGCGAGACTGGCCGAGTCGCCGCGCAGCCCGAAACCGCCGGTGACGTGGTGCTGGCGCGCAAGGACGCCGCCGTCGCCTATCATCTGGCCTGTGTCCACGATGACGCCTTGCAGGGCGTCACCCATGTCATGCGGGGTCAGGACCTGTTCGAGGCCACCCATATTCAGGTGCTGATCCAGGCCGTGATGGGCTGGCCGACGCCGACCTATCGCCACCACCGGCTGCTCACCGGCCCCGACGGCCGCCGCTACGCCAAGCGGGACCAGAGCGTGACCCTGGCGGAGTTGCGGGCGGCGGGGATGAAGGCGGCCGACCTGCGTTCCGAGCTCGCTCCATAACCGTGTCCCCGGCGAAGGCCGGGGCCCAGAGTCACGCGCCGGAGCGAGACGGTGGCCAAGAACGGATGCTCCACCCGGCCTGGACCCCGGCCTTCGCCGGGAGGCGGTTTTTTTTCCCACTCCTGAACGGTCGCGCCTCCGCCACGGCGCAATCCCGATGACAACCGCCCGCCCTCGGTCTATCGGCCGTCGATGAACCGTCTTGCCCAGCATCCCCTGCTTCCTCTGGCCGTGCTGGTCGGCGCGGCCATGGTGCTGGGGCTGGCGCCGATCCTGGTGCGGCTGGCCGATACGGGCCCGACGGCGGCGGCCTTCTGGCGGTTCGTCTTCGCCCTGCCGCTGCTGGTCGCGGTCGCCGCGCGGCCGGGCGGCGGAGGGATGGGCTCGCCGAGCAAACCGATGGCGCTGGCGGCACTGTTATTCGTGCTGGACTTCAGCTTCTGGCACTACGGCATCGTCATGACCTCGGTGGCCAACGCCACCTTGCTGTGCAACCTCGCGCCGGTGGTGGTCACCCTGTTCGTCTGGCTGGCCTGGGGCGAGCGGCCGGGCCGCATCTTCCTCCTGGCGCTGGTGCTGGCTTTGGCCGGCGCCGCGGCGATGGCGGCGGGGGCGAGCGGAGAGCAGGGATCGAACCCGCTCCTCGGCGACCTGCTCTCGACCGGCACGGCGGTCTGGTACGCAGGCTATTTCCTCGCCGTGTCGGTGGCGCGGCGGCGCGCCTCGGCCATGCGGGTCATGGTGTGGACCACGACCCTGGCCACGCCCGCCCTGTTGGCCGTCAGCCTGATGCTGGGCGAACAGCTCCTGCCCGGCAGCACGGGCGGATGGCTGGCCTGCGCGGCCATGGGGCTGATGCATGTGGCCGGACAGGGCGGCGTCACCTGGGCCCTTGGCCGCGTGCCCGCCAGCCTGACGTCTCTGGTCGTGCTGATCCAGCCGGTGGCGGCGGCGTTCCTGGCCTGGCTGTTGTTCGCCGAGACCATGACGCTGATCCAGATGGCCGGCGGCGTCTTGGTGCTGGTCGGAATCGTCCTGGCCCAGCGGTCGTCCAAACGCACGACGGGCGCGATGG
>CAXBPJ010000172.1:0-4655 GCA_963977325.1 uncultured Brevundimonas sp.
TGGGCGAGGCGTCGAAGGCCTGGCCGACGTTCAATTCTTGGCCGAGGTGCCGCACGTTTCCCCCTCTGTGACGCCGGAAAACGCGCGCCGCCTGATTCCGCTCCCGGACAATCCGTGCCCAAGGCGCAACTGTGGCGCCGAGGTCGCGGTCGGCCGCCAGAATGCGATTTCGGGCTCTCACACCGCCGCAATTCGGTCGGGATTTGGGCTCGACCCGCTTGCGACACGCCGAAAGAGCATGGCATGTAACCGATTACATCGACCCGGACGGACTGGCGACAAGCTGGCCGTGACCGAGCGGTGAGGGAGGTATGGGCCTTGGCGACCATCGTGTCACCACTTCGTCGTCCAGAGGGCGTCCGCTGAAACCGGCGACCATCCGTGATGTGGCGAGCCGCGCGGCCGTGTCGGTCGCCTCGGTGTCGCGCGTGCTGAACGGAGCCGGGCCGGTGGCGCTCGAGACGCGGGATCGCGTCATGGAGGCTGTGCGCGAGCTGTCATATGTGCCGCACAGCGGGGCGCGCAGCCTGTCGATGCGCCGGACCGACACGGTCGGCGTGATCCTGCCCGACTTGCATGGCGAATTCTTCTCTGAACTGATCCGCGGCCTGGATCGCGCGGCGCGCGAGCGCGGGCTGCACCTGCTGGTGTCCAGCTCGCACGACGACGAGGCGGAGGTCGAGGCGGCGCTCGGCTCCATGCGTGGGCGGGTTGACGGCATCATCATCATGTCGCCTCATCTGGATCCTGCGGCTGTTGCCGGCGGCATGGCGCGCAGCGTTCCTGTCGTGGCGCTCAGCGGCGACGGCGGTCGCGGCGATGTGGCCGGCATCGGGATCGACAACGCCGGCGGCGCCCGCGCGATAACGGCGCACCTTATCGAGGGCGGCGCGCGTTGCGTGGCCCACATCCGCGGGCCACGCGGTCACAGCGAGGCCGAAGCCCGCATGGCCGGCTATGCGGCGGGCGTCGCCGAGGCGGGCCAGACGACCATGGTCGAGAGCGGGGACTTCACCCAGGCGTCGGGCTATCGCGCCATGCACGCCCTGCTGGAGCGAAATCCGCGCCCGGACGCAGTGTTCGCCGCCAATGACACCATGGCCATCGGCGCTCTCTTGGCGATCCGCGAGGCGGGCCTGCGCCTGCCCGAGGATATCGCCCTGGGCGGCTTCGACGACGTGCCGATGGCCGCCCTGCTGCGCCCGGCCCTGACCACCATGCGGATCAGCATCGCCGAGCTGGGCGAACGGGCCCTGGCCCGCCTGGCCGGCGCCATTCAGTCACGACGCGCGGCGGCCCCGGCCGACGCCGATGTCGAGATCGTGCGACCCCTGCTGGTCGTGCGGCAATCCACTTTCAATCATCGCCAGGGCGGAGGGCAGAGCCCGGCGCCGTTTTCGGAGGAGAGGCAAGATGCGTAGGAACAAC
This sequence comes from uncultured Brevundimonas sp., assembly GCA_963977325.1. GTDB lineage: Bacteria > Pseudomonadota > Alphaproteobacteria > Caulobacterales > Caulobacteraceae > Brevundimonas. The sequence goes on from CAXBPJ010000172.1 coordinate 1,429, forward strand.
AGCGACGCGCGGCGTCCGGCATGGGTCGCGGGCGCATCCGCCCTGGCCATCGCCGTATCCATGACGGCGGTGACCGGCGCATCGGCGCAGGTGTCCACCTCGACCCTGCGGGGCGCGGTCACCGATGCGGGTGCGGCCGAGGCGGGTGCGGCTATTGTGGCGCGCGAGGTCAACACGGGCTTCACCTATCGCGGCACGGCGAATGAGACGGGCGCCTACGTCGTCTCCGGGCTGCGTCCCGGCACCTATGAGCTGACCGTCACCACCGCCGACGGCCAGTCGGCGACCGACACCGTCATCGTCGGCGTGGGCCAGGTCGGCTACGTCGATCTGGACGTCAGCACCACGACCGACGTGGCGGCCGCGCCTGGATCCGACGAAGCCACCGAGCTGGACGAAATCGTCGTCGTCGGCCGTCGCCTGGCCGAAGTCCGCACACCGGAAATCGCCACCAATGTCACCCAGCAGCAGATCAACACCCTGCCGCAGATCAACCGCAACTTCCTGAACTTCGCGGCCTTGGCGCCGGGCGTGCGCGTGTCGCTCAATGAAAGCGAACAGACCATCACCGCCGGCGGTCAACGCGCCGAATCGGTCAACGCCTTCATCGACGGCGCCAGCCAGAAGTCCAACATCATCGACGGCGGTATCGCTGGCCAGGACGACAGCCGCGGCAACCCGTTTCCTCAGGCGGCCGTAGGCGAGTTCCGGATCATCACCCAGAACTTCAAGGCTGAATACGAACAGGCGTCGTCTGCGATCATCACTGCCGTGACCCGATCGGGCACCAACGAATTCGAAGGAGAAATCTTCGGATCGTATCGCGACCAAGAATTCATCGAACAGGATGTCTTTGCTGAGCGCCGGGGAGACGAGAAAATTCCTCTGGAAGTGAAGCAGTATGGAGCGGCGTTCGGTGGCCCGATCATCCGCGACCGCCTTCACTTCTTCGGAACATACGAGCGCAAGGAAGAGAACCGGGCCGCCAGCGTGACGCTTGGCCCGGGCGGCGGTGCTTACGAGGATCGCTTCTCGGAGTTTCTCGGCACCTTCGCGATCCCGTTTGAGGAAGATCTGTACTTCGGCAAGCTGAGTTTCCAGCCGGCGGAAGGTCACCTGATGGACCTGAGCGTCACCTATCGTGACGAATTCGATACGCGCGGAGTGGGTGGCGCGAATTCCTTCGAGCGCGCCAGCCTGCTCAACCAGACCACCAAGGCGGCCAACTTCCGGTATCAAATCCAGGGAGACGGTTGGCTCAACGAGCTCGGGATCGACTGGCGCGAGTACAATTACAATCCGCAGGCAGCTAATTTTTCTGACATTGGACAATCGTATCTGGTGTTCCCAAGTGGCGGTGGAAACGTCGGCGGCAATGTTATCCTGAATCTCGGCGGCGCCGACAGTCGCCAAGATATCGTTGACGAAACGCTCACCTTCCGTAACGATCTGACGTTCAATGACGTTGAATTTGCTGGTTTCCACACCATCAAAATGGGAGTGAAGTTCTCACGTCAGAACTATCAGGTCACGAAAGAGTTTGGCCGGAATCCCTTCTTCTTCTATGATCTCGAAGGCAACGCGTCGGGCGACCCCGACGTACCGTTCCGAGTTGAGTTGGGCAATGCTTTCCCAAGCGTTGATCTCGAGAACAACGTGTATGGACTCTATATCCAGGACGATTGGCAGATCACCGACAAGCTGGAGCTCAATCTGGGTATCCGCTGGGACTATGAGGACAATTCTAATAATAATGAATACGTCACACCGCAGTCGGTGATCGACGGCCTCAATCAGTGGATCGCCTCGACTGATGGCGGCAAACCGGCTGGTTATGTTCCGAGCTGGTTCGACGCGGATGCGTACTTCGCCGATGGCGACAATCGATCGCCATTCGCGGACGCCTTCCAGCCACGTATCGGCTTCTCCTACGACGTATTTGGCGACCGTAGCACGGTGATCTTCGGCGGCGCGGGTCGTTACTATGATCGGGTGCAATTCAATTTTGCGTTCGATGAGTTGGTCAAGCCGTTTGACTTCCGGCAGGAGCTGTACTTTTCCACGACTGGCGGTGCGCCCGGAACAGTGTCTGGAGATGCAGCAAATCCCATTCTGTGGGACCCGTCCTATCTGACGGCGGCAGGGCTCGACTCCATCCTCGACGGCATTCCTGCGCGCGGGGAAGCCTTCCTGCTGCAGAATGACTTCGAGCCGCCGCGCACAGATCAATTCAACCTGGGCGTTCGCCAGCGGTTCGGCGAGTGGCAATCGGAATTCACGCTGGCCTACGGGAAGACCGAAAACGAGTTCACCTGGCTGTACCTCAACCGCTGCCGAGAACCCACTTACGGCAATGACGGTGGGGGCTTTGGAGATAATGGCGGCTTCTGTGGGCCCAGCGGCGCCAACCCCTATCGCAGCTACCTGGCTTCCGACCACAACAAGGAGCGCGAGTTCACAGCGCTCTATGTGAAGCTTGACAAGCCTTACACTCAGGACAGTGGCTGGGGCCTGAACATCGCTTACACGCTGTCAGATGCGGAGCAGAATGGCGGGAACGACAACTTCTGCTTCGACTGTTTCGACATCGAGGGATCGCCAACGCGGCCGTCAGGAAACGACGAGCTTCATCGGATCGTTGCCAATGGCATCGTGGACCTGCCGCTCGACTTCCAGCTCTCGGGCATTCTGACCCTGGGATCCGGGACGCCGTACGACGTCTTCGACGGCAGCGGCGATCGCTTCTACTACCGACCAAATGGAGGGCGGCCGAATCAATACACCTTCCTGCTGCCGGACGCCTGGGCCTACCGGAATCTCGACCTGCGCCTGACGAAGAACTTCGCTGTGCCCATGGGTGGTGAGGTCTCGGTCTATGTCGATGCGATCAACGTGTTCAACTTCGACAACTTCACCGCCTACGACGGCGGCACCGGGTCGGCCGACAACCCCAACCCCCGCTTCGGCATGCCCAATGCGGTGCTGTTCCCGACGCGGCAGTTCCAGATCGGAGCGCGCTACCGCTTCTAGAGTCTCCTGAGCCTGGGCCGCCTCGCGCATTCGTGCGGGGCGGCCCCTTTGTTTTCTTGCTAGGTCAAAGCTCTGCCGGGAGGGGAGAGTTTCCGGGGCGATTATCGTCCCGCCTGTCGCGTCTGCCGAAAGGTCCGGTTTGTTGCAGTTTCATCGTCGTCAGTTCGTTCTCGGGGCTTCGGGCCTCGCGCTTTCCT
>CAXBPJ010000173.1:0-4618 GCA_963977325.1 uncultured Brevundimonas sp.
CCCTCTTTCTTGTGCCCGCGCACGGCCTGCAGGGTGTCGCCCGGACCCGGCCGGCCCCGGCCATAGTCGATCAGCAGGGCCGCGCCGCTGGTCCGGGCCAGCAGGCGACCCAGCGACGCCCCAAACGCCGCCTGGGCATCCGACACCTCGACCACCTGGCCCGGCTCCACGGCGTAGTCGGGCTTGGCGAACGGGCTGGTGATCGGCGCGAGGCCCAGCGTCAGGCCGCCGTCGTCGTCCAGGCCCACGCGGCGCTCCCTCCAGCCGTCCTCGGTGCGCACGAACTGGCGGGCGGGCAGGCAGTCCAGAACCTCATTGGCCACTAGGATCACCGGCGCGTCGGTCGGAATGTCGTCCAGCCCCGAGACCCAGCGGGGCGTGACGTCGCCCTCGGCCAGGGCCCGTTCCTGGGCGGCGCGCAGCGGCGGGCTGGGCTCGATCAGGACCAGATGGAGCGCCTTCAGGAACTCCGGCGCCAGCCGCGCGGCCCTCAGTATGTCCGACATCAGGGTCCCGTCGCCCGGCCCCACCTCGACCAGGGTCAGGCGATCGGGTGCGCCCAGGCGGCTCCACGTCTCGACCGCCCACAGGCCGATCAGCTCGCCGAACATCTGGCTGACCAGGGGCGCGGTCACGAAGTCCCCGCCGCCCCCGATCCGCGGCCGCGTCGCATAATAGCCCCCCTGGGGATCGTGCAGGCACCGCGTCACATAATCGGCCACGCTCATCGGCCCGGTCAGGGCGATCTCGCGCTTCAGCCGGTCCGCGAGGCTCACTTCTGGGCGGGCTCGACCGGTTCAGACACAACCGGCTCGGGCGCGACATGCGGCGGCCGGCTGGCGGCGCGCCAGATCAGATGGGCTCCGGCCAGGATCATAGGGATCGACAGCATCATCCCCATGGTCAGGCCCATAGCGAAGTCCGGCATGCCGACATCGGGCTCGCGCACCGTCTCCAGCGCCGCCCGGCAAAGGCCATAGCCGACCAGGAACAGGCCGGTGACATAGCCCGGCTTGGCCAGCAGGCGCAGCTTCCACACCGCGAAGGCGAGGATGGCGAACAGCAACACGCCTTCCAGACCCGCCTCATAGAGTTGGCTGGGATGGCGCGCGATGTCGCCCGGCCCAAAGCCCATGTAGTCGCACGTCGGGCCATAGATTGCCTGGTTACGCGCGTTGCAGAAGTTGATGGCCCAGGGGACGTCCGTCGCCCGGCCCCACAGTTCGCCGTTGATGAAATTGGCCAGCCGCCCGGCGAACAGGCCGATCGGCACGACCGGCGCGATCATGTCGCCGACGCTCAGCAGATTGGCCCCCTTGGACCGCGCGAACAGGATGATCGCCACCGTCACCCCGATCAGGCCGCCGTGGAACGACATGCCGCCGGTCCAGATCTGCAGCAGCTCGAAGCGCTCGCCCAGGGTCTCGCCCGTGAACAGCTGAGCGTAGAGGGAGGGGTTGTAGAACAGGGCGAAGCCCAGCCGGCCGCCCAGGATGATGCCCAGGATGATCCAGGCCGCCAGGTCGGCGACGCCGTCCTTGTCCAGCGGCGAGCGGTTCGGCGCCCACAGATCCTGACGCTGGGCCTGCCGCGTGGCGTACCACCAGGCTGATCGCCACCGGATCGAAGTCGGGAAGAACCACGCGAGACGCCTCGGCTGAACGAACGGAACCGTCGCTATAGCAAGGCTGGCGCGGCCACGTCAGCCCGTGTTCTGGACCGCATCAAGGCCGCCGGATCAGCAGCACGCCGCACACGATCAGCCCGACCCCCGCCAGGCGTCCCCAGTCGATCGGTTGCTTCGGTACGCCCATGAAGCCGAAGTGGTCGAGGATCAGGCTTAGGGCCATCTGTCCCGCCACCATCAGCACGATGGTCGATGCGACGCCGAGGCGCGGGGTGGCGAAGGCGGCAGCGGCCACGAACACCGCGCCATAGAGGCCGCCGATCCAGCTGTGCCATGGCAGGGCCCGCGCCGCGCCCACGTCGGGGCGGACCTGCAAGGTCGCGGCGACCAGCACCAAGGCCATGGTCCCGACCAGGAACGACACCAGGGCCGCGTTGATCGGCGAATTCAGCGCCCCCGCCAGCCGCGCATTGGTCGGCCCCTGCAGGGCGGTCAGGGCCCCGCCCGCGATGACGGCGCCGACGGCGATCCAGTTGGCATTCATGGGCGATCCCTTGCGACTCGGCTCGACTATAGCCGCTTGGTCGGCCTGTCGCGCTGGACGCCGCGCGCTTGGACCATTAGGAGCAGGCCACGTCCTTTAGGAGTTCGCCATGCTCGCGCTCGCCGTCATCTTCGGTTTCATCATCGTCCTCGGCGCCATCAACTATTTCGAGTTTGGACGGATTGACTGAGCCCGCGCCGGGCGGGGCGCTGGTTACCGGTGGCGGCCGGCGGATCGGGCGCGCCCTCTGCCTGGCCCTGGCCCGCGCCGGCCATGACGTGGCCGTCCACCATCGCAGCGGCGCCGATCAGGCGCGCGACCTGGCGGCCGAGCTGCGCTCCTTCGGCGTCCGAGCCCAGGCGGTCCACGCCGACCTGGCCGACGAGGATCAGGCGCGCGGCCTGATCGCCGAGGCCGCCGGGGCTATCGGCCCCCTGACCCTCTTGGTCAACAACGCCTCCCTGTTCGAGGATGACCGCGTCGGCGCCCTGTCCCGCGAGCTGTGGGACCGGCACATGGCGACCAATCTGCGCGCGCCCGTCATCCTGGCCGAGACTTTCGCCGCCCAGATACCCGATGCCGCCGCCGGGCGCGCCTCGGTGGTCAATCTGCTGGATCAAAGGGTCTTGAAGCCCGACCCCCGCTTCTTCTCCTACGGCCTGTCCAAGGCCGGGCTGTGGTGGGCGACCCGCACCCTGGCCCAGGCGCTGGCGCCCCGCGTTCGGGTCAACGGCGCCGGCCCCGGCCCGACCCTGCCCTCGATCCATCAAAGCCAGGCCGAGTTCGACGCCGAGGCGCGCAACATCCCGCTGGAGCGGGCCTCGAGCCCCGAAGCCATCGCCGAGGCGGTGCTGTATCTGGCCCGCGCTGACCGCGTCACCGGCCAGATGATCGCCGTCGACGGCGGCCAGCACCTGGCCTGGAAGACCCCCGACATCGTCGACGAGGACTGACCTCAGTGAGTGTGACCATGACCGGCCTCGGCGTCTTCGTGCGCGGCCTGGAGCTCCAGGCCGGCATCGGCGTCCATGCCCATGAGCACGGCCGTCTGCAGACCCTGGTGGTCGATATCGAGCTGACCCTGGCGCCAGGGGCCATCGGCGGGCTGGACGAAACCGTCAACTACGAGGGCGTGGTCGCGGCCGCGCGCGACATCGTCGCCGCTGGTCACATCGAACTGGTCGAGACCTTCGCCGAGCGTCTCGGGCGCGTCCTGCTGGAGCATCCGCGCGCCCGCGCCGTCCGAGTGCGTGTGGAAAAGCCCGGCGCCTTGGGCGATCGCGCCGTCCCCGGCTGCGAGGTCCGCCTGGAGAAGGGCAAAACCTGACGTTCTCCCTCTCCTTCATGGGGAGGGTGGTCGCGGAGCGACCGGGTGGGGTTTGTATGAGGCTGTGCGCTGTCCTTTCGCGCCCCACCCTGCCGATGCTGACGCATCGGCTGTCCCTCCCCATGAAGGGGAGGGAGAAGACTGCCCATTGCGCCCCGCGCTCCGGACCGTCATCTTTCCAGCCGCATGTCCGACCCCCGTTTCCCGCCCGACCGTCCCGACCCCGCCGCGCCGCCCGCGCGACCCGAGGTGTCGTTGCCCGAGGGCTATGCCGATCGCTATTCGGGACGACCCTCGCCAGCCGGCGCTGGGCGCGACTTCGCCGAGGCCGGCCGCGCGCGTCAGCCGGCCTCGATCGACGCCCGCGACGTCACTTGGGTGTGGACCCTCTACGCCCTGATCCTGTTCGCCATTCCGACCCTGGGGGTCTCGGCCGCCGTCGGCCTGTACGGGGTGCTGACGCGCGGCGCTCCCGCCGATCCGGTTCTGGCCAGCCACGCGCGGTTCCAGAAGCGCACCCTGGTGCGCGCCGCCATCGCCGCCGCCATGGGCCTAGTGCTGATCGTGGTCAGCGTCGGTGTCATCGTGCTGTTCGCCGCCGCCCTGTGGACGCTGGTTCGCGGGGTCAGCGGCCTGTGGCGCCTGCGCCAGAACCACCCCATCGCCAATCCCGACAGTTGGACGATCTGAGATGACCGACGTCAACGCCGCCGCCCCCGCCGATCCGGACGAAGGCCGCGCCGCCGCCGCCGTCGTCTGGCTGCTGTATCTGCTGGCCATCCCCAGCGCCAACGTTCTGGCGGTGGTCGGGGTGATCGTCGCCTATGTCGCCCGCGACGGCTCCAGTCCGTGGGTGCGCCGCCACTTCGACAGCCAGATCGCCCTGTTCTGGTCGACCATTGTCTGGTTCATCCTGCTGACCGTGCTGATCATCGTCTCGGGCATCCTCAGCCTGATCATCATCGGCATCCCGTTCCTGATCGCCGCCGGCCTGGCCATGCTGGTGCTGTTCATCTGGTTCACGGTGAAGAGCGTCATCGGCCTGATCAACGTGGTCCAGCGCCGCCAGCCCTGAGGGGCTCAGGGCGCGCCCGCGCCCGCCCGCGCCGCCGCCTGATCG
>CAXBPJ010000174.1:0-4539 GCA_963977325.1 uncultured Brevundimonas sp.
GGGCATGGCGGCGTCTCTAGCCACCCGCCTGTCTCGTCACAACGGACCGGTTGTCGCTGGCTCGCCCGCTTCCTAGATCAGACCGACCGGGGGCGCGTGGCGTTCGGCTTCCGCCCCATCCGATCGGAGTCCTCCCCATGTCCGACACCCCCTACGACGCCGCCCGCCAGAAGAAGTCCGGCCGCGGCAAGGTCTATGACTCGATCCTGGACACCATCGGCGACACGCCCCTGGTCGGCCTGCCGCGCCTGTCGGCGGAGCTGAAGCCCAAGGCCATCGTCCTGGCCAAGCTGGAGTTCTTCAACCCGATCGCCTCGGTCAAGGACCGCATCGGCGTGGCCATGATCGAGGCCCTGGAGCAGGCCGGGCGCATCGGCCCCGGCTCGGTGTTGATCGAGCCGACCTCAGGCAACACCGGCATCGCCCTCGCCTTCGTCGCCGCCGCCAAGGGCTATCGCCTGATCCTGTGCATGCCCGAGAGCATGTCGATGGAGCGCCGCAAGATGCTGGCGCTGATGGGCGCTGAGCTGGAGCTGACCCCGGCCGAGAAGGGGATGAAGGGGGCCATCGCCCGGGCCGAAGAACTGCTGGCCGCCACCCCCGGCGCGATCAGCCCGTCGCAGTTCGAGAATCCCGCCAATCCGGCGATCCACCGCGTCTCCACCGCCGAGGAGATCTGGGCCGACACCGGCGGCGCGGTCGACATGGTCGTCTCCGGCGTGGGCACCGGCGGCACCATCACCGGCGTCGGCCAGGTGCTGAAAGAGCGGAAACCCTCCGTGCGCATGATCGCGGTCGAGCCGGCGGACTCGCCTGTCTTGTCCGGCGGCCAGCCCGGCCCGCACAAGATTCAGGGCATCGGGGCCGGCTTCATTCCCCCGGTCGTCGATCGGTCGGTGATCGACGGCGTCGAGACCGTCACCAACGACGAGAGCTTCGAGATGGCCAGAAAGGTCGCCCGCGTCGAAGGCATCCCGGTCGGCATCTCATCCGGCGCCGCCCTGGCGGCGGCCTTCCGTCAGGCCTCCCTGGACGAGAACGCCGGAAAGACCATCGTCGCCATCATCCCCAGCTTCGCGGAACGCTATCTCTCGACGGCGCTGTTCGAGGGGCTTTGACGCCCGGTTAACCGCTTCTGCCCTAGCGTCGGCGCATGTCCGATGCGCTGCTGCTCGACGACGAGGCCCTGGGCCTGCCGCGGCAGGCGGGTTTCCGTGCGCGCCACGCGCTGCTGAAGCGGCTGGCGGACGTCGTCTCCCTGCCGGCCAGCCGGATCAACGCCTTCGAACGGGCGGTGACGGGCGACCTGTTGGTCGAGATGCTGCGCCTGGCCTCGGAGGACGAGCGCGAGAAGGTGGCGGTCCGCCTGGCGCCCCTGAACGAATTGCCCAACACCCTGACGAGGCTGTTGCTGCGCGATGAGCCGCGCATCGCCCGGCACCTGTTCGAGCAGTGCGCCAGCCTGACCGACGCCGATCTGGTGGCCGCCGCGCGCGACGCGCAGCAGGCTCACCGCGAGATGATCGCCCACCGACGCGGCCTGTCGGAAGTGGTGTCCGAGACCCTGCTGAGCTTTGGCGAGACCGAGGTGATCCAGGCGGTTCTCAAGAACCAGACCGCTCGGCTGTCACAGGTGGCGATTGAGGGCGTGGTCAGTCTCAGCCGCGAGGCGCCCGAGCTGTGCGGCCTGCTGCTGCGGCGACCCGAACTGAGGCCGTCTGGCGCCTATGTGATGTTCTGGTGGGCCGGACCGGAGGACCGCCGCATCATCCTGTCGCGCTTCGGCGTGTCCCGCGAAGTGATGCAGGAGGTGTCGGAGGACATCTTCCCCATGGCGGCTCAGGAGAACTGGCAGGATCCGGTCTCGCGCAAGGCGCTGCAGTTCATCGAGCGCCGGCAGAGGAACCGCGCCGCCATCGACAAGTCGCCCTATGACAGCCTGGAGCAGGCGGTGGCGGCGGCCGAGGCCGGCTTTAGTCGCGAGATCGCGGCCGAGATTTCCTATCTGGCGGGCATCAAACCGCTGACGGGCGCCAAGCTGCTGTCCGATCCGGGTGGCGAGCCCCTGGCCATCCTGTGCAAGGCCACGGGCATGACCAAGAACGATCTGACCCGGCTGTGGCGCGCGATGCGTCGGCCCGAGGTGCTGTCGGACGGGACGCTGAGCCCGGCCTGGGAGCGGGTGCTGGTCACCTATGACATGATGGCCGTGGACCGGGCGCAGACCGTGCTGCGCTACTGGAACTGGTCGCTGTCCTCGGCCCTGACGCCAGCCCTGTTGCGGGCCATCCGTGATGGCGACGAGCAGAGCGCGGACGAATACTCGGCTCCGGAGCGGGCCGCGATGCTGGCCCTGGCGTCCGACTTTGGCCGCTGATCCGGTCTAGCGACGCGCATTACTCACGCACAACGCGCATCGAACCCGCACTTAAGGGGCGATTTGCTTTCATCCTCCATTCTGGTTATTGACGACGCGTCCGGGGCGGGCCGCGCCTCAAGTCTAGAGAAGAACATCACCGATGGTGGAAGAGACCCACGTGGACGAACAGTCCGCCCTGCTTGAGATGACCGCCGACATCGTGTCGGCCTATGTCGGCAACAACAGTGTCGCCGCCGGCGAACTGCCCGTCCTGATCCAGAACATCCATGCCGCCTTGACCTCGGTCAGCTCGGGCCCGACCGAGCCGGAGCCGGAGCCGCAGGAGCCGGCGGTCTCGGTCCGCAAGTCGATCACGCCGGACTTCCTGATCTGCCTGGAGGATGGCCGCAAGTTCAAGTCGCTGAAGCGGCACCTGCGCACCAAGTACGACATGAGCCCGGAGGAGTATCGGGCCAAGTGGGGCCTGGCCAAGGACTATCCGATGGTCGCCCCCAACTACGCCAAGGCCCGCTCGGACCTGGCCAAGTCGATGGGCCTGGGCCAGGGCGGCCGCAAGCCCGCCCGCGCCGGCCGCGCCCGCAAGTAACCGACCGCTTCAGTCTAACGAAGCGCCCGCCTTCCGGAAGGGAGGCGGGCGCTTTGCTGTTCGGGATTATCGCCTGGGCAGAGTCCAGTTTGTCCAGTCTGTCCAGTTCGCCGCTCAGTCGGTCGCGCTGACCCCGGCCTTGAAATCCGGCATGGCGGCCGACGGCGGCTCGGCGACACGGGCCCAGCCGGCCAGAGCGGCGCCCATCACTAGGCAGATGGCGGCGGCGGCGGCCAGGCCCTTGCGGGCGCGCTCGCCGACCGGGGCCAGAGGCCGGACCAGCATCAGGATCATCAGGGCGAACAGGCCAAGCGCGCCGGGCAGGTCCATGCCGACCGCCAGGGCGACGCCGTGCCAGTTGACCATCAGCCAGGCGCCGGCGAGGGCGGTCGCGACCAGGGGCGGGATCGGCCCGACGATGCGATCAAGCCGAGGGTCGAGCGCGGCGCTCAAGCCCAGCGCGCCGGCGCCGACCATCAACGGCCACACCACCAGCACGGCCGCACCCGGGCTGACCGCCTGAAGCGCGCAGCCGACGACAAAGACGACTGCCATCAGCCCCAGCCAGCCGCCCCACGCCTGAGGCTCGCCGCGCCGGGGCAGCAACCACAGGCCGACGGCGATGACGGCGGCTGCGACGGTGACGATGTCGAACCTCCAGAGCAATGCGCCCGCCACGGCCATGACGGCCACGGCGACGGCGATCCACGGCCTGCGGATAGCCCCGCCCGCCAGCAGGGCAAGGGCGATGGCGGCGAAGCCCAGGGTCACGCCGCCCTCCAGCCACAGCAGCCGGGCCATCATGACGTAGTAGTCGAGCCCGCTGTCGACCGGCCCGCCGCTGAGGCCCCGCATGAAGCCGGCGACGACCAGGCCGGTGGTCAGCATCGCCAAGCCGTCGGCGAGGCCGCGGCCAACGCCGCTGAGGCTGAGCCGGCCCGCCCGTCGGGCGCGCCAGCCGGCGAAGGTCATCAGGGCGGCGGTGAGGGCCAGGGCGATCCAGCCCGAGACCGTCGGCAACACCAGCACGGTCACGCCCAGCAGGTCGGCATAGACGCTGTTGACCGTCTCGCCCGGCAGGGTGTCGGCGCGGGACAGGCGGTCCGCCGAGGCCAGGGCCTGGGCGCCGATGTGCTGGACGCTGCCCTGATCGAGGGCGCCGGGCGTGGATTCGGCCGTGTGATAGTGATCGGCGCGGCCGGTGAAGGCGAGGTTCAGGCCGGGAATGCCCCGGTCGCGCGCCAGGGTGTAGTCCGTGCCGTTCGGCATGGCCTCGTAGATGGCGATGGAGGCCGAGTTGCTGGCCACACCGCCCTCGACGCCGCGGGTGGCGGCGACGAAAGCTTCGATAGTCTGGGCGTTGTCCGGGCCGGTCTCGAACATGGAGGCCAGGCCCCCACCGCCCCGCGCCTCCAGATTGATGACCATGCCGATGCGCTCGGCCAGCGGATAGGTCTCGAAGAAGGCGCGGGCGCCGTCCAGCCCGAGCTCCTCGGCGTCGGTGAAGAGGACGACGATGTCCCGCCGCGCCTCGCCCCGCGCGCGGATGGCCCGCACCGTCTCCAGGATGGCG
>CAXBPJ010000175.1:0-4536 GCA_963977325.1 uncultured Brevundimonas sp.
CGGTCGCTGCGCGACCACCCTCCCCTGAGGGGGGAGGGAGAAGGTCAGCGCGCGTCATTTGCCGTCCCCGCGCGGTTCGATCAGCTCCTTGCCCTCGCCCAGCAGGATCAGCCGTTCCTCGGCGTCGATCTTGACCAGCACCAGACGGCGGGCCGGGTCCAGCACAAGGGTCTCGACCACCTGCATGCGGCGCTCGCCCTTGTGGGCGCTCATCCGGGCCATCAGCTGCGGCAGGTAGCGGCGCGACGCCCAGGCGGCCAAGCCGATCAGGCCCAGAGTGATCGCCAGGCTCAGCACGCCGCGCAACAGGTCCAGAAAGGTCATCGCCGCCCCGATCGGCGCGACCCTCGCGGTCGACGCCCTCGACCCTGCATCGACCGAACGTGGTTAACGGCGGGTTAGGGGAAACCCATTCTTAACCATACAGGCGGCAGTTTCTGCCGGGGCGCCGCGTCGGGCGACCTGTGCGGGGACACCCATGTCCATCACCGATCTGCCGATCTTCGATCAGATTCGCGGCCGCCTGAGCTGGTTGGGCGAGCGCCAGCGGGTCATCGCCCAGAACGTCGCCAACGCCGACACCCCCGGCTATGGCGCGCGTGACATCGCCGCCCCCTCCGACTTCGCCCAGGCGCTGCGCATGACCTCGTCGGGTGTGTCGCTGGCCCGCACCAGCGCCGCCCACATCCCGGCCCAGTCGGCCTCCGCCCCGCGCATGGCCAATCAGGCCGCGCCGGATTCCGAGACCACGCTCGACGGCAACTCCGTGGTGGTCGAGGAGCAGATGCTCAAGATGGCCGAGAGCCGCATGGCCCACGACGCCGCCATCGGCCTCTATCAGAAGTCGCTGGCCATGATCCGCCTGGCCGCCAAGCCGCCCGGCCGCTGAGGTACTAGGAGACGCCGATGCCCGATCCCGTCGCCCCGAATAACCCGACCATGGCCGTGGCCGCCTCGGCCTTGCGCGCCCAGCAGTCGCGCATGCGGGTCATCGCGGAGAACATCGCCAACGCCAACTCCACCGCCCGAACCCCCGGCGGCGAGCCCTATCGGCGCCAGACGCCGGTGTTCGAGACCGCCCCTGTCGCCGGCGCCACCGGCGTGGTGCTGGCCGAGGTCCGGCCCGACATGAAGGACTTCAAGAAGGAGTACGACCCCTCGCACCCGGCCGCCGACGCCGAGGGCTATGTGCTGCGTCCCAATGTCGAGACCCTGGTCGAATCCATGGACATGCGCGAGGCCCAGCGCGCCTACGAGGCCAATCTGAACGTGATCGAGACGGCGCGGTCCATGGAGAGCCGCACCCTTGATCTGCTGAAGCGCTGAGGACCTAGCTCATGAACCCCATGATGGCGGCCAAGGCCTATCAGGCGATCCAGGGCGGGGCCCTGCCGACCGGCGCCGCGACACCCACCGCCGCCCCCGGCTTCGGTGAGATCCTGTCCGGCGTGATGGACCAGACCACCGCCGCCACCCGCGCCGCCGAGACCCAGATGACCGCCCAGATCCAGGGCCGGGGCGAACTGATCGACGTAGTCACCGCCGTTGCCTCGGCCGAGGCCTCGCTGGAGACCGTCATGGCCGTGCGCGACCAGGTCATCTCCGCCTATCAGGAGATCATGCGCATGCCGATCTGATCGGCCAAGGCTCCCCAATCCCGGTTACGCCAGTCGGAACCTTGGCCACAGAGGCCGCGTTCAGGCGCCGGGCTGAACCAAGCAACGGGAGTCTCTCATGCGCAAAACCTTCATCATCGGCCTCAGCGCCACCGCCATGCTGGCCGCGGCCTGCGCCACCAACGATCCGTACCGGACCGACGCGCCGCGCAACAACACCGCCACCGGCGCCATCATCGGCGCGATCGGCGGCGCGGCCCTGGGCTATCTGACCAACACCAACAATTCCGAGGAAGGCCGCAAGAACGCCCTGATCGGCGCCGGCGTCGGCGCCTTGGGCGGCGCGGCCGTGGGTCAGTACATGGACCGCCAGCAACGCGCCATGGAGGCCGAACTGTCCGGAACCGGCGTGGGCGTGGCGCGTCAGGGCGACAACCTGGTGCTACGCATGCCGGCCGATGTCACCTTCGCCACCAACCAGTCGAACATCGACCCTCGCTTCCTCTCCACCCTGGATGACGTGGCCGGAGTGCTGCGCGAGTACGACCGCTCGGTGGTGGACGTGATCGGCCACACCGACTCGACCGGCGGCGACGCCATCAACCAGCCGCTGTCCGAGCGTCGCGCCCTGTCGGTGGCCGACTATCTGATCAGCCGCGGCGTGCTGCGCGATCGCCTGTATGTGGCCGGCAATTCCAGCCGAAATCCGGTCGCCAGCAACGACAGCCCAGAGGGCCGCGCCCAGAACCGGCGCGTCGAAATCCTTATCCGGCCGCTGACCGCCTGAAGGCTTTAAAGCCGGCTAACGCGCGGCTTGCGGAGCCTCGCTGCTTGAGCCGAAAATAGGGGCGGCGTCCGGTCGGGCGCCGCCCTCGTCACATCCGGGCTAGGCCGCTTGCGCCGCGTCGCCGAACCGTGCCCTGTCGCCTTCCGACCGGGAGGGGACATGGGACGGCGAGATCAGGGCGACATTCGCGAAACCGACGAGCTGCGGCGCGCGCTCGGCCTGATCGGCGTCGCCGCCGTCTTCGCCGTCATCACCGGCGTGGCCGTGGTCGGCCTGGGCTCCCGCGCTCTCGAGGCCGCTGCGCCAGACCGCCCCGTGATCCTGGTGGCGAACCGCTAGAGGCTGCCCGCCGCCCGTTCCTCGACCGGCAGACCCAGCGCCTCCAGCTGCGGTCGCACCACCGCGGCGTCTCCGACCACCACCCAGACAAACTGGCCCTGGCCCAGCAGGCGTCGCGCCTCGGCGTCCAGCTGTTGCGGCGTCAGCTCGGCGTAGCGCGAGCCCAGCGTCTCCCAATAGTCGTCCGGACGGTCGAACAGGGCGTTGGTGCGAAGGGCGTTCAGGACGGCCGCCGAGCTTTCGAACTGGCCGGGGATCTGGCGGATATTGGCGTTGACGATACGCTCGCGTTCCACCGGGGTGACGCCCCGTTCGCTCAGGAACCCGGCGTACTGGTCCATCAGCACCTGGATCGATTCCCCCGTGCGATCGGCCTGGACGGGCGCCTGGATCTGGTAATGCACCTGATGCTCCAGGTTCTGGGCCGCTCCGCCCAGCCCGTAGGACCAGCCCCGCGTCTCGCGAATGTCCTGATTGATGCGCGACAGAAAGACCGAGCCGATGGCCTCGTTTGCGGCGTTGAACACCACCCGGTCCTCGGCGCCGGTGACCGGCAGCACCAGCCCGCCCAGGATCAGCGACTGCGGCGACTGCGGCCGATCGATCAGCACCACGCGAGGCGCGACCTCGGGGATGGCGGCGTCGAAGGCCTTGGTCCCCTTGGGCGCATCCGGGGTTGCCCAAGTCCCGAAGCGAGCGTCCAGCAGCGGAACCAGTTCGGCCAGCGGCCGGTCCGAGACCACAAACAGCTGGGCGTTGTCGGGCCGGATCCACGCCTGATGGAAGGCGGTCAGGTCGTCACGATTCAGCGCCGAGACCGCCTCGGTCCGGCCCAGCCCCAGGCCCAGTCGGCCATAGGGATGCTGGTCGCCGAACAGCACCGCCGGCAGTGCGCGACCGCCAAGGCCGTTGGGCGACGCGAGCTCCTGGGCGATCAGGGCCAGTTGCTGATTGCGGCGGCGCGTCAGATCGGCCTCGCGGAAGGCCGGGTCGCGGACCACGTCCAGCATCAGGTCCAGCGCCGGCTCCAGATTGGCGGTGACGGTGGTCAGGCCCACGACCGTGCGGTCGGTGGTGGCGAAGGCGTTGATCGAGGCGCCCAGCCGCTCCTCCTGCTCGGCGATCTGGACGGCGGTCAGGTCGCCGGCGCCTTCGGTCAGCAGGTCGAGCATCAACCGCTGCGTTCCCGGCGCCGAGGCCGGGTCGGCGGCGGTCCCGGCGTCGAACTCCAACGCCAGCCGCGTCGTCGGCACGGTGGTCGAGCGGGCGTAGATCACCTCCATGCCGTTGGCCAGGCGGGCGCGCTCGACGTCGGGGAAGTCCAGCGGCTTCATCTCGCCGACGCCCGGCATCGGCTCGCGCGGCGTGACCGGCAGGGCCTCGGCCTCGGCCGGCGGCGGACGGTTGGCGGCGGCTTCCTGATAGGGCTCGCGCTCGCCCGGATCGACGCGCACGGCCACCACCGGCCGCGTCAGCCAGGTCTGCATGGCCGCCTGGACCGAGGCCGGGGTGACCGCGCCCAGATTCTGGAGGTGGGTCCGATAGAAGCCTGGATCGTCCGAATAGAGCTCGCCCTCGGCCAGAACCACCGACTTGCCGCCGAAGCCGCCCACGGGCTCCAGCGCCTGGATGGTTTGGGAGATGTCCGTCGTCACCGTGCGGGCGATCTCGTCCTCGCTGGGCCCGGAGGCGACATAGTCGGCGATCAGCTGATCCAGCCGTCGCGACACGGCGTCGGCGTCCTCGCCCGGCTTGACGTCGACCGAGACGCTGAACAGGCCCAGGCGGTGGAAG
>CAXBPJ010000176.1:0-4505 GCA_963977325.1 uncultured Brevundimonas sp.
GGCGACGCGGTCGTCTATCCGGCGCACGGCGTCGGCAAGGTGGCGGCGGTCGAGACGCAGGAAGTCGCGGGCATGAGCCTGGAGGTCTATGTCGTGACCTTCGACCACGAAAAGATGACCCTGCGCGTCCCGACCAAGAAGGCCAAGACCGCCGGCCTGCGCTCGCTGGCCGCCGAGGATGTGGTGACCAAGGCCCTGACCACGCTGAAGGGCCGCGCCCGCATCAAGCGCACCATGTGGTCGCGTCGCGCCCAGGAGTATGAGGCCAAGATCAACTCCGGCGACCTGATCTCGATCGCCGAGGTGGTCCGCGACCTGTACCGCGCCGACAGCCAGCCGGAGCAGTCGTACTCCGAGCGTCAACTGTACGAGTCGGCTCTGGACCGCATGGCTCGCGAGGTCGCCGCCGCCAACAGGATCGACAAGGACGCGGCCGTGGCGTTGCTCTCTAAGTCGCTGGCCGCCAAGAAGCCGGTCAATCCCCCGGCGGCCGAAGCCGCCTGATCGCGGCGATAGCGTCAGATATCGAAAGGCCCGGGAGCGATCCCGGGCCTTTTGCTTGTTGTTCGGAGTCAGGAAGCTGTGGCGAGAAGGGCAGGACGATCGGACCCAGCTTCGTCGCGCTGCTCATCCGATGCGGCCATGGCTTTGGTCGCCCGGCGCGGCAGCACGGCCAGGCTGATCAGATAACCGATGATGGCGCTGCCGCCGTAGCCGACCAGCGGCGTCGGGAAGTTGCCCAGCGCCGCCGCCGCGACGACGGCCGCCCAGGTCGCGCCAAAGACCAGCGACGCCGCTCGTTCCTCCGCCGCCCCCCGCAGGCCGGCCAGAGCGGGGACGATCAGCAGACCGGCGCCAAGCACCACCGCCGCGCCAATCAACGGATGCACCGCGAACGACGTGAACAGGATCTGGTCCACGTACGGCACGGCCGGTGACGGGTCCGCTCTCGCCAGGGTGACGATCAGCGCCACGCAGGCGAGCGCGGCGGCGACTGTCGTGGTCCCGCCTGGGCGTACGGCGGCCAAGACGACCAGGCCCGCCGCCAGGGCGCCCGCCATGCCTCGATCCGGCTGCAGGGCCAGCCCCGCAGCCGCCAGGGCGACGCCGATCAGCCCCAGGATGTCGCGTGACCGGCCAAACAGCAGGATCATCAGCGGCAGGACAATCAGGCTCGGCTGGAGCGCCACGGGTCCCACCGTAATCCACCTCGCCACCCCATCGGCGCTGACGCCCCAGAGTGCGGTCAAGGGGATCACCGCGCCCAGCGCCGCCGCCACCGGCCCCGCGGGCAGATGTCCTCGCCGATCGGCCAAAGCGAGGATGGCCAGAATCGCCGCGCCGAATGCGAAGGCGCCGATGTTGATCACCGGGTAGCCGAGGGGCGCGCCGCCGACCGCCATGTAGACCAACCCAAGCCCGGTGGCGACGGCGGCGCACGTGACGGCCGCGCCACGCGGGCCGCTGAGATTCTCGAACAGTCTCATCGGTTCATCCTCATGCCGATAGGGGACTTCGCGGTTTGTCGGCGCCGTACGCCGGGCCGTGACGGCCGCTCGACTCGCCCAGACCAGGAAGCCGAGGGCGAAGACCAGCGCCGCGCCGGGCCGGTCGATGCTCATCGTCTCGCGCGCCGCGGCCTCGCCCCACGGCCGCAACCAGGACGGCAGCAGGCTTAGAGCCAGTCGCAGGACCAGCCGGATCACGCCGGCCGCCCCTGTGGGAGGGCATCGCCAACGGGCGCCGCGACCGGATTGTCGGCCGCCAGGCGTCGGCCTTCTGCGGTCAGGCGATAGACATGGCGCGGCGGGCGTCCAGCCATCTCCGCCTCACGCCACTCGGCGGTCAGATAGCCCTGCCCCTCCAGCCGGATCAGCAGAGGATACAGGGTGCCCGACTTGATATCGGCCTCTCGACAGAGGTCATAGCCGTGCCGTCCCTCACCGCCCGAAGCGGCCAGGGCCGCGAGAAGGCGGCGGGCGGCAGGAGAGAGGGACCGGGAGCGGGAGCGCGTCATACGCCAATAAATCTACATAGGTAGAGTTAAGTCAACAGGCCTTGGACGGGAGCCCGGACTTTCTGCGTCGAACCAGGTAGGGTGCTGGCTGCGTCCCGCATTTTGGGAGAGGATCGTGGCCGGCAAGCACCGCATCTACACAACTAGCGTGGCCAGCGTTCACGTCCACTATGTCGCCAAGGCCGAAAAGAAGGGACGTACCCGGGCCGAGGTGGACCAGATCATCCGCTGGCTGACCGGCTACAGCCAAGCCGAGCTGGAAGCGGGGCTGGCCGACAAGACCGACTTCGAGACCTTCTCGCCCAGGCCCCCGCCATGAACCCGGCGCGAAAGCTGATCAGCGGCGTGATCTGCGGCATCCGTGTCGAGGAGGTCGAGGACCCGCTGATGCGCGAGATCCGCTATCTCGACAAGCTGATCGACGAACTGGCCAGGGGCAAGGCGATGGAGAAGATCCTCAGGGCGTGACCCCGCCCGTCTTGCGCGACCGGCTCAAAGCTGGCACACGCCCGCCGCAACAAGGACCCGCGTCCGGCATCGGACCAGCGGGTGGCTATCCCGGCCGCCGATCCGCCGGGAAACCGACAGGCCCAGACTGAACCCCATCCGGCGTGGCGCCGGCGGGCCTGACCTGATGTGTGCGTCTTCCAATGCTTGTCTTTGAATCCGCGCGCCAGCAGTGGCTGGCGAACCCGCGTCGCGACCTGTTGGCCGGCACGGTCGTGGCCCTGGCCCTGATCCCCGAGGCCATCGCCTTCTCCATCATCGCCGGGGTCGATCCGGCCGTCGGCCTCTACGCCAGCTTCGTCATCGCCGTGACCATCGCCTTTGTCGGCAGTCGCCCGGCCATGATCTCGGCGGCGACCGGGGCGATGGCGCTCTTGATGGTCACCCTGGTCCGCGACCATGGGCTGGAATATCTGTTCGCCGCCTCGATCTTGTGCGGGGTGATCCAGATCGGCGTCGGCCTTCTGAAGCTGGGCCGATACATCAAGTTCGTGTCGCGGTCGGTGATGACGGGGTTCGTCAACTCCCTGGCCATCCTGATCTTCATGGCCCAACTGCCCGAACTGATCGGCGCCAACTGGCAGACCCACGCCCTGGTCGCGGCCGGGCTGGCGATCATCTACGGCCTGCCACGGCTGACCAAGGCCGTGCCCTCGGCCCTGGTGGCGATCGTGCTGATCAGCGGCTTCGTCATGTGGAGCGGGCTGGATGTGCGCACCGTGGGCGACATGGGCGAGATGCCCTCCACCTTTCCCATGTTCCACATCCCCGTGGTCCCGCTGACCTGGGAGACCCTGGCCATCATCGGGCCGGTGGCGGTGACCCTGGCCTTTGTCGGCCTGCTGGAGAGCCTGCTGACCGCCAACCTTTTGGACGACATCACCGACACGCCGTCCGACAAGGATCGCGAGACGCGCGGCCAGGGCATCGCCAATGTCGCCGCCGGACTGTTCGGCGGCATGGCCGGCTGCGCCATGATCGGCCAGTCGATCATCAATGTGACGAGCGGCGCGCGCGGCCGTCTGTCGACCCTGTGGGCCGGCCTGTTCCTGCTGTTCCTGATTCTGGTGCTGCAGGACTGGGTGGCGATGATCCCGATGGCCGCCCTGGTGGCGGTGATGATCATGGTGTCGGTCGGCACCTTCGACTGGGGCTCGGTGACCAAGCTGCGCTCGACGCCGTTGCAGTCGTCGGTGGTCATGATCGCCACGACCGCGACGGTGGTGCTGACCCACGACCTGTCCAAGGGCGTAATGCTGGGCGTGGTGCTGTCGGCCATCTTCTTCATGCGCAAGGTCGGCAAGACCATCGTGGTCGATCGGATCGAGGTCCCGGAGCCCGGCCGGCTCAACTACCGGGTCACCGGCAACCTGTTCTTCGCCTCGGCCGACCTCTTCGCCGCCAGCTTCGAGCACCACGGCCACCCGACCCATGTCGAGATCGACATGTCTGAGGCGCATCTGTGGGTCCTGACCGGCGTCGCCGCGGTCGACAAGGTGGTGTTCCGCTATCGCCGTCAGGGCGCGAAGGTGATCGTCAGCGGCATGAGCGCGGCGGCCCGCACCCTGGTCACCCGCGTCGGCCGCCACGACAAGGAGCATCTGCCGGGCGGAGCGGTTGCGCACTGAGGCCCGTCAGCGGTTCCGCGCGCGCCACTGCTCCCGGGGCTGGCCCCAGATGTTGACGGGGATGTCCTCGAAGGGGGCGGGCATTCGGCCCGGGCCGCGGTTGGTCGAGCCGAGGCGTTCGGCGACCTTCTCCGAGGGGCGGTTGTCGGGCGCGATACAGTGGATGACTTCGTCCCAACCTAGGACGTCGAAAGCGTAGTCCAGCGCGGCCGAGGCGCCCTCGACCGCATAGCCCTTGCCCCAGGCGTCGCGGTGCAGTCCCCAGCCCACCTCCGTGCCCGGCCAACCTTCGGGCCGCCATGGGCCGAGGCGGCCGACCCAGCTTCCGGTCGCCGTCTCGATCACCGAAAACA
>CAXBPJ010000177.1:0-4504 GCA_963977325.1 uncultured Brevundimonas sp.
GCCTGGGCCGCCAGGGCCTGATTGGCCAGCAGCCAGCCGCCGGCGACATCACCCATCAGCCTCAGATAGGCGTCGGCGCCGGCCAGGACGTCGGCCTGACCGTCTTCGGCGGCCTTGCGGTCCAGCAGCCACATCGTCGCATCCTGGGCCGCCTCGATCGCCGCGGCCATGCGCTCGACTGGCTTGCCGGAGTAGAGGCGCGACAGGCCCGGCATGACCGTCTTCATCTCCTCGATCAGCCGCAGCGCCGACTGGCCGCCATCCTGGCCGAGCTTGCGGCCAACCAGGTCTAGCGCCTGGATGCCGTTGGTCCCCTCGTAGATCGGAGCGATGCGGGCGTCGCGATAGTGCTGGGCCGCGCCCGTCTCTTCGATGAAGCCCATACCGCCATGGACCTGCACACACAACGAGGCGACCTCGACCCCCACATCAGTCGACCAGGCCTTGGCGATCGGGGTGAACAGGTCCTCGCGGCTCTTCCACCGCTGACGCTCGTTCCCCGTCTCGACGCGGTCGGCCAGATCGGCGGCGACGCCGGTGGCCAGGCAGATGGCCCGCGCGGCGGCGACCTTGACCTTCATCACCACCAGCATTCGACGCACGTCCGGATGGTCGGCGATGGGAGCGTTGGCCTCGCCGGTCCAGGCGGAGCGGCTCTGGCGACGTTCCTGCGCATAGGCCAGGGCCCGCTGGAAGGCGCGCTCGGCGATGCCGACGCCCTCGACGCCCACGGCCAGGCGCGCCGCGTTCATCATGACGAACATGTGCGACAGGCCCTGATTGGGCTGGCCGACCAGCTCGGCGGTCGCGCCTTCATAGGCCATGACGCAGGTGGGCGAGCCGTGGATGCCCAGCTTGTGCTCCAGACCCACGGGCCGGAAGGCGTTGCGCGCGCCCAGCCTGCCGTCCTCGCCCACCGCGTACTTCGAGGCCAGGAACAGACTGATACCCTTCGGCCCCACCGGCGCGTCCGGCAGGCGGGCCAGCACCATGTGGATGATGTTGTCCGCGGCGTCGTGGTCGCCCCAGGTGATGAAAATCTTCTGGCCAGTCAGGGCGTAGGTTCCGTCGCCATTCGGCGTCGCCGTGGTGGTCAGCGCCCCCAGGTCGGTCCCCGCGCCCGGCTCCGTCAGCACCATGGCCCCGGTCCATTCGCCGGACACCAGCTTGGGCAGATAGGTCGCCTTCTGGCCGTCGGTCCCGTGCTCCTGCAGAGCCTCGATCGCGGCCAGGGAAAGCATGGGGCACAGGCCGAACGCCATGTTCGCCGCGTGTACGGTCTCATAGGCCGCTAGCTCGAGCGCCCTGGGCAGGCCCTGGCCGCCCCAGGCCTCATCGGCCGTCAGCCCAGTCCAGCCGCCTGAGGCGAACTCGCGATAGGCTACGGCGAATCCCGGCGAGGCTGTGACCTGATCGGCCTGCAGTACCGGGTGCCGGCGGTCACCGACCGTGTTGAGCGGGGCCAGCAGTTGCTCGGACATCTGCCCGGCCGCCTCCAGCACCGCGCTAACCGTCTCGGCGTCATAGTCCGGGAAGGCCGCCGTCAGCGCCTGCATGCCCGGCGTGGTTTCCAGGGCGAAGGCGAGGTCGCGGATCGGGGCGCGATAGGTCATGGGCATTCAGTCCTGGTCGTTGCGGGCGCTCATTCCGGCGGCTCGCGCGGTGATGTCCCGGCTTTGTCTTTCTGACAAGGCTTGGCGCATCGGTCGCTCCGGGCCAAGCTGCGCGTCTGGCGCCACGAAAGGGAAGATCATGGCCACCACCGAACGAGGACCGCGCTATTCGACCGTCAGCCTGATCCTCCATTGGACGATCGCTGTGCTGGCCGTCGCACAGATCCTGCTGATCTCGGCGGCCGATCAGGAAGGGCCGAACGAGGGGCTATGGATGATGCTGCACAAGTCGGGCGGCGCCACCATCCTGATCCTGACCCTGGTCCGCATAGCCTGGCGGCTGAAGCATCCGGCCATTCCGCTGCCCGCCGCCACACCACGCTGGCAAAGACTGGCGGCGCGGACGACGCATGTGCTGTTCTACGCCGTGCTGCTGATCATGCCGCTGACCGGCTGGATCGCCGGCTCGGCGGCCGGTCGCGGGTTCGAATACTATGGCCTGTTCGACTTCCCCTTGCTGCCGGTCGGTGGCGGACGCGAGACGGCGGGCATGATGATGGATGTTCACCGCGCGGTGGTGAAGGGGCTCTATGTGCTGATCGCCCTGCATGTCCTGGGCGCCTTGAAGCATCATTTCGTCGACCGCGACGGCGTCCTGGCGCGCATGGTCCCGTTCCTGCCCGCCCGCCGATGACGCCTTCGCCCCTGGCCATGGCCGTGTCCGCGCTGCGGGCCGGCCACCTGGTCATCCTGCCGACCGAGACGGTCTATGGCCTGGCCGCCGACGCCGCCAACACAGAAGCCGTGGCGGCGATCTTCGAGGCCAAGGGGCGGCCGCGCTTCAATCCGCTGATCTCCCACGTTGCCGGTCTGGAGCGGGCCGAGCCGATCGCCGTGTTCGACGACCGCGCCCGTGCCCTGGCTCACGCCTTCTGGCCGGGCCCTCTGACCTTGGTGCTGCCCTCGCGGCCCGACAGTCCGGTCAGCGACCTGGCCCGCGCCGGACTGGACAGCGTGGCGGTGCGAGTTCCGGGGCATCCGCTCGCGCGAAAGCTGCTCGCCATGTTCGGCGGTCCCGTGGTCGCCCCCTCGGCAAATCGATCCGGTCGGCCCAGCCCCACCACCTTAGCCGACGCGCTGGCGGAAACCGGTGTTTCGGCCCGCGCCGCCCTGGATGGTGGGCCCTGCGAGGTCGGACTGGAGAGCACGGTGGTGTCGCTGCTGGACGGGTCGGCGGCGCTGCTCCGCCCCGGGGCGGTGACCCGCGCCGAGTTGGAGACAGTGGTCGGGCCTTTGGCTGATCGCCCCGAGGAGAGCCGGCGCTCACCCGGCCGGCTGGCCCTGCATTACGCCCCTGACGCGCCCGTGCGGCTGAACGCGACGGCGGCTGGCGAAGGGGAAATCCTCCTGGGTTTCGGAGTGGTCGGACCCGGCCGCTGGAGCCTCAGCGAGGCCGGCGATCCGCGCGAGGCCGCCGCCAAGCTGTTCCGCCTGTTGCGCGAGGCGGATCGCGAGACGCCGCGCGCCATCCTGGTGGCGCCCATCCCCGAGGACGGCCTGGGCGAGGCCATCAACGACCGGCTGAAGCGCGCGGCGGGGTTCGTGGGCTGACCCCCGGCCTCACTCCTCCCGATAAATCTCGCCGCCCTTCATCACGAAGGTCACCCGCTCCAGCTCGGTGACGTCGCTCAGCGGGTCGCCCGCGACAGCGATCAGGTCGGCGGGCATGCCGGGGGCCAGGCGTCCCGCGCGATCCTGGATCTGCAGATGTTCGGCGGCCCCGATCGTTGCGGCCTGGATGGCCTCCAGCGGGGTCAGGCCGGCCCTGACAAGGAGCGCGAACTCCTGGGCGTTGTCCCCGTGGGCCGAGACGCCCGTGTCGGTGCCGAAGGCGATCCGCACACCTCCCTCATGCGCGCGCCGCGCCATGTCGAGCATCTTGGGGCCAGCCTCCAGCGCCTTGGCCGTCTGATTCGGGGTGAAGAAGTTGTCTGGACCGGAGGCGATGCGCGCCACGAAATCGCCGGCCAGCAGGGTCGGCACCAGCCAGGCGTCGTGCTCCCTGAACAGGCGGATCGACTCCTCGTCCAGATAGGTGCCGTGCTCGATCGAGTCGCCGCCGGCGGCGAGGAAGGCGTTGATGCCGTCGGCGCCGTGGGCGTGGGCGGTGACCTGGCGGCCCATCCGATGAGCCACTTCGACGATCGAAGCCAACTCGTCCTGGGTGAACTGTTGGGCCAGACCCGCCGCCGTGTTGGACAGGACGCCGCCGGTGGCGGTGATCTTGATGATGTCGGCCCCCGCCCGAACCTGCAGGCGCACGGCGCGGCGGCAATCCTCCGGACCCGAGCAGACGCTCTCGGGCGAAAGCAGGTGCATGATGTCGTCGCGATAGCCGTTGATGTCGCCGTGGCCGCCATGGACCGAGACCGAGGATCCCGAGGCGATGATGTTCGGCCCCGCCACGTCGCCTCGCCGGACGGCGTCACGAAGGGCGAAGATGGCTTCGTTGGAGGCGCCCAGGTCCGCCACCGTGGTGAAGCCGGCCTCCAGCGTCTTTCGCGCATAGCCGGCGCCGACCATGGCCTGGTCGGCGTTCGACCAGGTCACTTCCTGAAGACGCGCATCGGGGTTCTGCTGGCCGGTCAGATGAACGTGGCTGTCGATCAGGCCCGGCAGCACGAACGAGTCGCGCAGGTCAACGATCCGGCCCTCGCCGACGAAGCCGTCGCGCACTTCGGCGACTTGGTTCCCTCGGATCACGAGAGTTTTATCACGGGCGATCTCGCCATCCGCGGGATCAAGCATCACCCGCCCAACCTGGAGGAAGATATCTCCGGTCGAAGCCGCGATGCCTTGCGGGACGGGGGTTTGGCGCGCTTCCGCCGCGG
>CAXBPJ010000178.1:0-4483 GCA_963977325.1 uncultured Brevundimonas sp.
CGATCAAGAACGTCTCCATGTCGGTGGCGGAGCAGGAGCACCTGGTCCAAGACATCGTCAACGACGTCCTCGGCTATGGCCCGCTGGAGCCGCTGCTGGCCCGCGACGACATCGCCGACATCATGGTCAATGGCGCCGGCCGGGTGTTCATCGAGGTCGGCGGCAAGGTCCAACTGACCAACATCCGCTTCCGCGACAACGTCCAGCTGATGAACATCTGTCAGCGGATCGTGTCCCAGGTCGGCCGCCGCGTCGATGAAAGCTCCCCGATCTGCGACGCCCGTCTGGCGGACGGCAGCCGCGTCAACGTCATCGCCCCGCCGCTGGCGATCGACGGCCCAACCCTGACGATTCGGAAGTTCAAGAAAGACAAGCTGACGATGAAGAATCTGGTGGAGTACGCCTCCATCAGTCCCGAGGGCGCGCGCGTGCTCGGCGTCATCGGCGCCGCGCGATGCAATCTGGTCATCTCGGGCGGCACCGGCTCCGGCAAGACCACCCTGCTGAACACCCTGACCGCCTTCATCGACCCGACCGAGCGCGTCATCACCTGCGAGGACGCCGCCGAACTGCAGCTGCAGCAGCCGCACGTCGTGCGCCTGGAGACACGGCCGCCCAACCTGGAGGGCCAGGGCCAGATCACCATGCGCGATCTGGTCAAGAACTGTCTGCGGATGCGCCCTGAGCGGATCATCGTCGGCGAGGTCCGCGGACCCGAGGCCTTCGACCTGCTCCAGGCCATGAACACCGGCCACGACGGCTCGATGGGCACGCTCCACGCCAACTCCCCGCGCGAAGCCATCAGCCGGATGGAGTCGATGATCACCATGGGCGGCTACGGCCTGCCCTCCAAGACCATCCGCGAGATGATCGTCGGCTCGGTCGACGTCATCGTCCAGGCCGCGCGCCTGCGCGACGGCTCGCGTCGCATCACCCACATCACCGAGGTGGTCGGGCTGGAGGGCGACGTGATCGTGACCCAGGACCTGTTCGTCTATGAGATCACCGGCGAGGACGAGAATGGCCGCGTGATCGGCCGTCACCGCTCGACCGGCATCGCCCGCCCGCGCTTCTGGGATCGCGCCCGCTATTATGGCCTTGAGCGCGAACTGGCCGACGCCCTGGACGCGGCGGAGTAGGGCGGATGCTGGTTCTCCTGGCCGCGGTCCTGGGCTTCATCACCATCACGGCGGTCGGCTTCGCCTTCGTCGGCGGCGGCGATTCCTCGACCCAGGCCCTGAAACGCGCCCAGACCTTCGGGGGCGCTCCGCGTCCCGGCAGCGCGGCCGCCAAGCGCGCCGCCCAGGCGGCCCAGGCCAACACGCCCGAGGCCCGTCGCAAGCAGATCATGCTTCAGCTCAAGGAGGCTGACCGCAAGGAGCGCAAGGCGCGCGTCACCCTCGCGGCTCGCATCCGCCAGGCCGGCCTGTCGATCTCGGTCGCCGCCTTTTGGATCTTCAGCCTGGTGGCCGGCGTGGTCGCCCTGGGCCTGTCCCTGTTGCTGGGCGCGCCGATCTTCGTGGCGATCGGCATCACCCTCGTCGTCGGCTTCGGCCTGCCGCGCTGGGTGCTGGGCTTCCTCGGCAAGCGCCGCAAGAAGAAGTTCTCCCTGGAGTTCGCCAACGCCGTCGATGTGCTGGTGCGGGGCATCAAGTCGGGCCTGCCGGTCCACGAATGTTTCAAGATCATCGCCAAGGAGAGCCCGGCGCCCCTCGGGCCCGAGTTTCAGAAGCTGGTCGACGGTCTCGGTGTGGGCCTGACGCTCGCCGACGCGCTGGAGAAGATGTATGAGCGCATGCCGACGCCCGAGCTCAAGTTCTTCGCCATCGTGATCGCCATCCAGCAGAAGACGGGCGGCAACCTCGCCGAGGCGCTGTCGAACCTGTCGACCGTGCTGAGGGCTCGGCGCATGATGGCCGAGAAGATCAAGGCCCTGTCGTCTGAAGCCACGGCCTCGGCCGGCATCATCGGCTCGCTGCCGCCGGCGGTGATGATCCTCGTCACCCTGACGACGCCCGCCTACATGATGCTGATGTTCACCGACATTCGCGGCCAGTTCATGCTGCTGGTCTCGGGCCTCCTCATGGCGCTCGGCATCTTCGTGATGAAGCGCATGATCTCGTTCAAGTTCTGAGGTCGCCATGTACGACTTGATGACGTTCATCATGGACCCGCTGAACCTGCTCTCGATGGGCGTGGGGGTGCTGGTCTTCGCCACCATCGTGACCCTGGTGGGGTCCATGGGCTCCGGCGCAAAGCTGGAAACCCGGATGAAGGCGGTCGGCGCCCGACGCGAGGAACTGCGCCGCCGTTCGCGCGCCGAACTCCAGCAGGGCGGCGGCCTGCGACACGCCGACCAGGGCTTCAAGAAGAACGTCGTCGACCGACTGAACCTCGCCAAGCTGCTGGAGGACCCCAAGGTCGCCGACCGCATGGCCCAGGCCGGGTATCGCGGCCCCGGCCCCATCACCACCTTCTACTTCTTCCGCCTGATCAGCCCCTTCGTGCTGGCCGCGGCGGTGGCCCTTTATCTGTTCCTCATCAACGACTTCGGCATGCCGGGCATGACCCGCATCACCGCCATCGTGGCCGCCTTCGTACTGGGCTACTACGCGCCGAACGTCTTCATCGAGAACCGCATCTCCAAGCGCCGCACCTCGATCATGCAGGCGTTTCCGGACGCGCTGGACCTGCTGCTGATCTGCGTCGAGGCGGGCATGTCGATCGAGCAGGCCATCCAGAAGGTCAGCCAGGAGATCGGCGGGGCTTCGATCGAACTGGCCGAGGAACTTACCCTGCTGGCCGCCGAACTCAGCTACCTGCCGGATCGCCGTATGGCCTATGAGGGCCTGGCCAAGCGCACCAACCACCCTGGCGTCAAATCGGTGGCCACCGCCATGACTCAGGCTGAAACCTACGGCACGCCGCTCGGCTCGGCGCTTCGCACCATGGCCAAGGAAAACCGCGACCTGCGCCTTTCGGCTGCCGAGAAGAAGGCCGCGGCCCTCCCGGCAAAGCTGACTGTGCCGATGATCGTCTTCTTCCTGCCGGTGCTGTTCATCGTCATCCTGACCCCGGCGATCATCAATATCCAGGACACTATGGGCAAGGGCGGCTGATCCGCCGCGCTCCCGTCATCAGACCGAAACAATGGGAAACCCAGTTTCAGTTTTCCTGGCGGCCCACCTCGATTAACCCAGATTGTGGGGCGTAACCCCGTCATCGCGACGGGAACCGGAAACGAGCGGGAACCTCCTCCTTGCCGCCAGTGAACGACCAGTTCGAACGGACCATCGTCGCGCCCGCGATCTGCGCGGGTGTGGGCGTGCATACCGGCCGCCGCGTGCGGCTGGCGATCCGTCCGGCTGCGCCCGGCTCTGGGATCACTTTCGTGCGCACCGATGTCCGCGACCGCGACAACCGCATCCCCGTCTCGGGAGAGGCGGTGATCGATGCGCGTCTCAATACCATGATCGAGAACGCCGCCGGCGTGCGCCTGTCGACCATCGAGCATCTGATGGCCGCCTTTGCCGCCCTGGGCGTATCCAACGCCGTGGTCGAGGTCGACGGCCCCGAACTGCCGATCCTGGACGGCTCGGCCCTGCCGTTCGTCCAGCTGCTGGACCGGGCCGGGTTCCGGGGTCAGGACGCGTTTCGGCGCGTCATTGAAATCGTGGAGCCGATCCGGGTTCAGGAGGGCGACAAGTCCGCCGCCCTGCTGCCCTGCGACCGCTACGAGATGCGCTTTGAGATCGACTTCCCGACGCCGGTGATCGGCAACCAGGTCGTCGACTTCGTGGTCGACGAGCGCACCTTCCGCGACGAGATCATGGCCGCCCGCACCTTCGGCTTCGCCCATGAGGTCGAGGCCCTGCGCCAGGCCGGCCTGGCCCGGGGCGGCAGCCTTGAGAACGCCGTGGTCATCGACGGCGACGTCATCCTCAATCCCGGCGGCCTGCGCATGGAGCGCGAGTTCGTGCGCCATAAGGCGCTGGACGCCATCGGCGACCTCTATGTCCTGGGCGCGCCGCTCTTGGGTCGCTACGAGGGCGTCAAGGCCGGCCACGCCCTGAACAACCAGCTGGTCCGCGCCCTTTTGGCCAATCCGCAGGCCTGGCGCGTCGTCACCCGCGCCCCGGAACTGGCCCTGGCCAGCTGATCACTCGGCTTGGGGTTGGGCGTCGCGCCGGATCGGATCAGACGCCGCCGCGACCGGGTCGATCTGGATATTGGCGCCGTGGACCAGCCTCAGCCCGTCCTCTGACCGTTCGAACACCAGGGTCATCCTGTCTTCTGATGGCGGGATGACGTGCCCCGTCGGCGTGGTGAACTGTCCGACTGACCACCGCGCGACCACGACCAGACCATCAGCGCCCACCGGACGAATGCTGTCGATACCGAGCAGTTGCATCGGCGTGTCGCGGAACATGGTGGTCAGATAGGCGACATGCGCGTCGACCACCTCGGCCTTGCCGCGCCAGTG
>CAXBPJ010000179.1:0-4480 GCA_963977325.1 uncultured Brevundimonas sp.
CCGGATGGAGGGCGCCGAACTGCGCGACAATCGCCTTGAGTCCCAACTGCAGCCGGGCCGAGCGGCCGGGATGCCACCAGCCGGGGTTCTGCCCCTGGACCAGCTGCAGCGACGCGACGGGCGCCCCCAGCTCCTCCAGCAGCGCCATCAGATCAGCCTTCAGCGCGAACAGCGGATCGACCGGCGCTCCGGTCCAGGCGCGGGGCGCGTGCGACGCCAGCACGCCGGTGATGGTCGTGCTCTGATCCGGCGGCCGGTCGCCGGCGTAGACCGGTCCGATCTCGAACAGGGCGGCGTCGGGGTGACCGCGCGCGGCGTTCCTTGCCGCCGCCTGAATCAGGTTGGGCAGGGCCGAGGGTCGCATGCAGTCCAGGTCCGAGGCGATCGGATTGTCCAGCACCAGCCGCTCATCACCGCCGCCGAACAGCTGGGCGATCTTCCTCGAGGTGAACGACCAGGTGACGGCCTCGCGCCAGCCCAGGGCCGCCAGCGCCCGGCGCGCCGTCCGCATCCGCGCCTGACGCGGCGACAGCACACCCGACGGCGCACGGGCGATTTCGGGCAGGGCCGTGGATGGCAGGGCGTCGTAACCGACGATACGGGCGATCTCCTCGACCAGATCGGCCGGGCCCTCGACATCGCGTCGCCAGCTGGGCGGGGTGACGATCCAGTGGTCGCCACGCGCGATCTCGAAGCCGAGCGCCGTCAGGATGTCTCCGATCCGTTCGTGCCCGACCTCAAGCCCGGTCAGACGACCGACCCGCGCCGGATCGAAGGCGAAGGACGGCGGCGACGCAGGCGCCTCGCCGGCCACGACGATCTCCGACGGCTCGCCGCCGCACAGATTGAGGATCAGCGTGGTCGCCAGCTCCAGTCCCGGGACCACCGAGGCCGGATCGACGCTGCGCGCGAACCTGTACTGGGCGTCCGAGACGATGCCGAGGTCCCGCCCGGTCTGGGCTGTGGCCAGGGGATCGAACCAAGCGCTTTCCACGAAGACATCGACCGTGGCCTCGTCGCAGCCGGTCGACTCTCCCCCCATGACCCCGCCCAGGCCGATGGGCCGTTCGCCCGCCGCGTCGGCGATGACGCAGGCGTTGGGGCCGGGCGCATAGGTCTTGCCGTCCAGCGCGATCAGGTGTTCGGGCTCGCCGCTGTCGCGCGCGCTCTGCCCGCCGCGAGCCACGATCTCGCCGCCCACCAGCTTTGACGCGTCATAGACGTGCAGCGGCCGGGCGCGGTCGTAGGACACCAGATTGGTGATATCCACCAAGGCGCTGATGGGCCTCAGGCCGATGGCCCGCAGACGGTCCTGCAGCCACTGCGGCGACGGGCCGTTGCGCACGCCCCGGATCAGCCGCCCGGCGAAGATGGCGCACAGGTCCGGCCGCTCGATGCGGATCGATACAGGGGAGGGGAAGGCCCCCGGCACGGCCTCGATCGCCGGCGTCTTCAGCGTCCCCAGACCCGCCGCCGCCAGATCTCGCGCGATACCGGCCACGCCCAGCCAGTCCGGCCGGTTCGGCGTCACCTCGAAGTCGATCACCGGCTGGGCGCCGAACACGCCCGCCGCCGGTTGACCCACCGTCAGGTCGCCGGGCAGGTCCAGAATGCCGTCGCACTCGTCCGACAGTTCCAGCTCCGACGCCGAGCACAGCATGCCGTTGGAGACCACGCCCCGAACCGGCTTTTCGACCAGGGTCACGCCCAGGCCCGGCACATAGGCGCCGATCGGCGCATAGATGGTCACCAGGCCCGCCCGCGCGTTCGGCGCTCCGCAGACGATCTCCTTCATGCCGTCGACGGTCTCGACCTGGCAGACCCGCAGCCGGTCAGCGTTGGGATGCTGCTCGGCCGAAACGATCCGCGCCACGGTGAAGGGCGCGAGTTTCGCCACCGGATCGATGACGTCCTCGACCTCCAGCCCGGCCATGGTCATGGCCCGCGCCACCGTCTCGACATCGGCGTCCGTGTCGAGGTGGTCCTTCAGCCAGTCGAGCGTGAACTTCACTGCGGGGAGCCTCCGCCAGACGGGACGCCTGACATCATGTCGATGACCGACTGGGAGCCCGTGAAGCCGACATTGTAGAATTCGCAGCCGTCGAAGCGGCAGTTCCGCATCGGGATGGTCCCGAGCGCGTGCGTTCCCACGGGTGCGAGCAACAGGTTCCGGATATCGCCGCCACTGTCTCCGAAGTTGCAGCCGTCAAACTGGACCCCGCCGCTGATCAGGACCACGGCTGGGCCTTGAAGACGGCACCGCGCAAAGGTGCGGACTTCGATGATGCCCGGGCGTGTGCCCCCCATGACGGCTAGGAACAGTTCGAACAGGCTGATGTCGGCGTCTTCGAACGCCACTGCGGACAGGTCAGACGGCACCTGGACGCCGCGATTGATCGGAGCGTAGGCCATCAGGACTTGCCCTTCGTCATGGAGGTCAGCTGCGTAGCCAATTCGTCCAGATGCTCGTCGGCGCCGGTGTAGCCGATCTGGACAAATCGGCATCGGACGAAGGTGCAGTCCTTCAGGCCAATCACACCCACCAGACGCGGTCCGCGCGGTGTGAACAGCAGGGAATTCGCGTCGCGTGCGGCGCCCATCACGCAGCTCTCGAATGTGGTGCCGCCCAACGAAGCGACAACGGCCGGACCCTCGATGACGCAGTCGGTGAACGTCTTGCCCTCAATGGCGGTCTTGCCGGCGTTCAGTGTGTGCACGGCCAGGAGGGGCAGCCAGATGGCCTCCTTCTCGAAGGAGCTCCGGCCGACGATCTCGCGTCCGTGGGCCTCGGACATCACGTCGGGGGTCTTGTCGGTCATGGAACTACTCGATCAGCTCAGGCCGGTGGCCAGGTTGGGCGCGGAGAAGGCGGAAAATCCGTAATGGGCCAGCCAGCGGGTGTCGGCCTCGAACATCGGTCGCAGATCCGGAATGCCGTATTTGAGCATGGCCAAGCGATCCACCCCCATGCCGAAGGCGAAGCCCTGCCACTCCTCGGGATCCAGGCCGCAGGCGATCAGCACCTTGGGATGCACCATCCCGCAGCCCAGGATCTCCATCCAGTCCTCGCCCTCATTCAGGCGCAGCCGCCCGCCGGACCGGTCGCAGCGGATGTCCATCTCGGCCGAGGGCTCGGTGAAGGGAAAGTGGTGCGGCCGGAACCGGGCGTCGACCTGATCCATCTCGAAGAAGCGCGCCACGAATGCCTCCCGCGTGCCCTTCAGATGGCCCATGTGGATGTCGCGATCGATCACCAGCCCCTCGATCTGGTGGAACATCGGGGTGTGGGTGGCGTCCGAATCCTTGCGAAAGGTCCGACCCGGCGCGATGATGCGGATCGGCGGCTCCTGGCCTGAGGCGATCCAGGCCGCCGGCGCCTTTTCGCCTGCCCGCATGGCGCGGATCTGCACCGGCGAGGTGTGAGTGCGCAGCACCTTGCGCTCGCCCGTCTCCGGATCGGGCTTCAGGAAGAAGGTGTCGTGCATCTCCCGCGCCGGATGCTTGGGCGGGAAGTTCAGGGCCGTGAAATTGTGGAAATCGTCCTCGATGTCCGGGCCTTCGGCGACCGCAAAGCCCATCTCGGCGAACAGGGCGATCATCTCGTCCATCACCTGCATGGTCGGATGCACCGAGCCCCGGCGACGCGGCGGCGCGGGCAGGGTCAGGTCGATGCGCTCCGCCTGCAGACGCGCGTCCAGCTCGGCGGCCTCCAGCTCGGCCTTCCGGGCGGCCAGCGCGGCGCCGACCCGGTCGCGCAGGCCGTTGATCATCGGCCCCTTCTCGCGCCGCTCCTCCGGGCTCTGCGCGCCCATGCCCTTGAGCAGGCCGGAGATAGTCCCCGTCTTGCCCAGGGCCTGCACGCGCAGAGCCTCGACCTCTGTGGTTGTCGCGGTCTGGCCGATGGCCTGGATGAGATCGAGTTCGAGCTGGGCGAGGTCGGTCATGGGCCGGATGCTCTAGCGGTCCAAAGCCGAGCCGTCACCTCCCGCAGCGGCACTCATGGCTCGCAATGCTCGCCTGTGCCGCAAAGTGACGAAGCGATGCAGCCTTCTATGAGGGCAGCAGTAGGACGACATCAAGATGCCATCGGCGCGTCCGTTCAGGCCCATACCTCTCCAATGCTCCGCAAACCGAGCGCGAGCCTCGTCGGCCAATACAAAGCCTACAGACCACATGGTCAGGTGACCCATCCGCTTATCGATCAACACAAACCGATCGACGTCGGACCAGGAGATGGTCGCAAGCCGCCAGAGTCCCTCCGTGCGGACACCCTGTGCGTTGATGGTCAGTCTCGTCGGCCTAAGGATTTCGCCAGCCGCCAAGGTGCAGACCAAGGCAGAGGCCACCAGATTCAACCAGAAAACCAGACCTTCGATCCAGCTTGGGTTCGGAGCCAAGTCTCCAAAAACCGCCTGTGCCGATACCCACGCCCAAGCGAGCCCGATGACCATCATGGTTCCAGCGCCCCATGCGGGGATGG
>CAXBPJ010000180.1:0-4480 GCA_963977325.1 uncultured Brevundimonas sp.
ATGGCGGCGCGAGGACATCCCGGTGATGCCAAAGGGCCGTTACGGCATCATGCGCGCCTATATGCCCAAGGTCGGGTCTCTGGGCCTCGACATGATGCTGCGCACCTGCACCATCCAGGCGAACCTCGACTTCGACAGCGAGGCGGACATGGTGATGAAGTTCCGAACCTCGCTGGCGTTGCAGCCCATCGCCACCGCCCTGTTCGCCTGCTCGCCGTTCACGGAAGGCAAGCCCAACGGCTTTTTGTCGGCGCGCGCCAATGTCTGGACCGACACCGATCCCGACCGCACCGGCATGCTGGATTTCGTCTTCGAGGACGGCTTCGGCTTCGAGCGCTACGCGGACTATGCGCTGGATACGCCGATGTATTTCGCCAAGCGCGACGGGCGCTATGTCGATCTGGCCGGCCAATCGTTCCGCGCCTTCATGGACGGCGGACTGGACGCCTTGCCGGGCGACCGGGCGACGATCGGGGACTGGAACGATCATCTGACGACGCTTTTCCCAGAAGTGAGACTGAAACAGTATCTGGAGATGCGCGGGGCGGACGGCGGTCCGTGGAGCCGGATCTGCGCCCTCCCCGCCCTGTGGGCCGGCGTGCTGTACGACGCGCCGTCGCTGGCGGCGGCCTGGGACCTGTGCCGGCACTGGGCCATCGAGGACCACGAGCGGCTTCGGCGCGACGTGACGCGGCTGGGCCTCAAGGCCGAGGTGGCCGGACGCAGCGTGCGCGACATCGCCATCGATCTGGTCGTCATCGCGCGCCAGGGGCTGAAGAACCGCGCCCGCTTCTCGGGCGGTATGGTCGACGAGCGGGGCTATCTGTCCGAGCTGGAAGACATCGCCGACTCGGGCGTGACGCCAGCCGACCGGCTGCTGCAGCTGTATCACGACGAATGGAACGGCGACGTCAGCCGGCTGTATCGCGACTTCGCCTACTGACGGCGAACCGGAGCGTAACCTTGGCGTTTTGGATCGGACGCCGCCACTCCGGGCCGCGACCACCGAAGGGTCCGCCGCATGACGCCGACGCTGCTGAAGATCAGCCTACCGCTCGCCATCCTCGCACTCGCCGCCTGCGGCCAGAGCGATGGCGACTCCGCCCCTGCCGAAGAGGGCGCCCCGGCCGCGAGCGCCGGTGAGGCCGCGCCCGCGAACACCGCCAATCTGTGGCGCGGCGGAGAGGTCGTGCCGCTGGATACCCAGGTGGCGCACCCGAACGGCGTTGTGCTGCAGCTGACCTCGATCCAGTCCCGGCCGACCGAAACGGTGGTGGCCATGCGGGTGATCAACGGCCGCGAGCGCGAAATCTCGCTGAACCGCTTCAACAGCAACCGCAATGGCTACATCGTGGTTGATTCCGGCGAACGCCTCTACCTGTCCGCCCCTGCCGGCAATCCACGCCTGTCGGTGCCGGCGGGCCAGACCATGGAAGGCGAATTGGTCTTCCTCGGGCGGCTGCCGACAGCCAACAGCGCCATCCTGATTCTCAACGAGAACGGCCAGACCGACAGCGAATACACCGACACCCCGGCCTTCCGCATAACCCTGCCGCTGAGCGGTGGGGCTGCGGCTCCCGCACCGGCGGCGTCATGAGCCGCGCGGTCTGGCTGGGCGGCGCCCTGTCCGCCCTGATGCTCGCGGCCTGCAGCCAGGGCGGCGACGCGGGCGGCGGGGCCGAGATCGACGTTCAGGGTCTGCACCCCTCGGGCGTGGTGCTGCAGGTTACGGGCGTGCGTTCCGCCGGGGACCGAACCCTGGTCAATGCGCGGGTGATAAACGGGCGCGATCGCGAGATCGAGCTGAACGCCAATGACGAGGTCACCTATCTGCTGACTGACGCGGGCGAAAAGCTGCTGCTGGCCCCGTCGCCCAGCAATGACGATCTGGCCATCCCAGCGGATCAGACGCTCGACCTGTCGCTGGTCTTCCTGGGCGACTTGCCGCGCGGTGAGACCACCACCCTGGTCATCAACGAGAATGGTAGCGCCGATTCCGAATATTCCACCTCCCCGAAGTTCCAGCTGCGCCTGCCGCTGGAGGGGGCCTTCCGGGGCGGCGGCGTGCCCGAGACCTCGGCCCTATCGAACATGCGCCAAAACGTTCAGTCGACGCTGGGAGCCGCGACGGGGGGCGGTTCGTCCTTCGGCGTCGCCGGCGCCTCTGAAAGCAGCCTGCGCACCGTCGAGGCGTTGAAGACCGAGCTGGGCGCGGTGGAGACCGAGCGCGGCACTGTGGTGTCCCTGCCGGGCGACGTCACCTTTGATTTTGACGAGGCCACCATTCGCGCCGACGCCCGGCCGACGCTGGACCAACTGGCCCAGCTGATTCAGGCGGGCGGTGCGGGCCGCATCACCATCGAGGGCCACACCGACGCGCGCGGCGACGACGACTACAACAAGAGCCTGTCCGAACGCCGCGCCGAGGCTGTGAAGGCCTATCTGGCTGGGAAGGGCATCGACGCCGCGCGGCTCGCCACCATCGGCTTGGGGGAGCTCAGACCCGTCGCGCCCAACGCCAAGGCGGATGGCTCGGACGACGAGGCGGGCCGCCAACGCAATCGCCGGGTCGAGGTGATTCTGCCGAACCCCGACCAAGCCGCCTCGGCCCCGGCGGGTTGAGCGGCCACGGTTTCGGCCCAAGCATGACGGCTGAGTAATCTTATGTCCCCGATTTAACTTAGATATCCGCGAAGTAACTGGCCCGTTCACGGGGTTGTCAGCCATGGTCCGACCACATCGAGGGAGGACAACATGCGCCGCGCGCTCATCATCACTGCATCCGCCGCCGTCATCGTCGCGGCGCTCGGGGCTCCCGCGCTAGCCGCCGCGCAACCCGCTCCCGCGGACGGGCAGGAGGCAGCGGTCGCGCCGGTTCCGACTGGCCCGACGCAGGAAGCGCCGCTGGTCGATACCGCCCAGCGCGGCGTGCTGGTTTTCACTCCTGACTTCTTCGCCGATCGCCGGCCCAACACCGCCCTGGACATGGTCGAGCGCGTTCCGGGCTTTCAGATCAACGATGGCGCAGGCGGCCGGGGCTTCGAAGGCGCGGTCGGCAACACCCTGATCAACGGCGCGCGTCCGGCCTCCAAGAACGACACCGGCTCCAACGCCCTGTCGCGGGTCCAAGCCGATCAGGTCGAGCGCATAGAGCTGATCCGCGGCGGCGCCCCCGGGATCGACATGCAGGGCTTCGCCGTGGTCGTGAACGTGATCCTGAAGAACCAGTCGAGTCGAGAGCATATCCTCCAGGCCGACGCCTTCCTGTTCGAGGGCGACGCCACCGACCTGTACGGCTTCCGCTATCAGTTCACCGCTCGCGACGGCGAGCGAACCTGGGGCGTGGTGGTGGCCGATGGCGTCGGCATGAGCGACTCCAATGGCCCGGGCGTGGTGACGCGACGTAACGCCGCCGGCGAGGTGATCCGCACCGAGTCCTTCGTCAACGATCAGTTCGGCGGCGGTCAGGCCATTCGCGGCAACTACGCCGGGCCGCTGATGGGCGGCAAGATCGATCTGACGGGCCGCGTCGGGGTCAACGACTTTCAGGGGGTCGATCTGTTCACCGGCGCCGACAGCCGCCGTGAGAGCGCCTTTGCCGAGGACGGCAAGGACATCGAATTCGGCGCCACCTACACCCGTCCGTTGAGCGACCGCCTGAATCTCGAGACCCGCCTGATCCACGAGGGGTCCGAGTTCGACGCGGTTTCCACCTATGACGCCGTCTTCGGCGGCGTGGCCGAACCCGAAGAAGTGTTCACTTCGGTCGGTGAAGCATCCGAGAGCATCCTGCGCGGCCTTCTACGCTGGGAACGGTCCGAGAATGTGACCTTCGAAGGCGGCGCGGAAGTCGCCTACAATATGCTTGAGACGGATCAGGCCTACACCGTGGGCGGCGATCCGATTGAACTGCCTTCAGACAACATCCTCGTTGAGGAGACGCGCGGGGAGGTGTTCGGCAAGTCGACCTGGCGCTACAGCCCGACCCTGTCGCTGGAGGGCGGACTGCGCCTGGAGGCCTCGACCATCAGCCAGTCGGGCGACGCCGATCAGGAGAAGACCTTCTATTTCGCCAAGCCCCGTTTCCAGGCCACCTGGACGCCCTGGGCCGACAACCAGTTCCGCCTGAGGCTGGAGCGCGAGGTGGGCCAAC
Organism: uncultured Brevundimonas sp.; assembly: GCA_963977325.1. GTDB lineage: Bacteria > Pseudomonadota > Alphaproteobacteria > Caulobacterales > Caulobacteraceae > Brevundimonas. The sequence goes on from CAXBPJ010000180.1 coordinate 4,154, forward strand.
TGGACTTCGGCGACTTCGCCGCCAGCGCCAGCCTCAGCCAGGACAATGTGCTGGGCGGCAACGTCGATCTGGAGCCCGAGGACCGCTGGGTCGCCGAGGTGGCCTATGAGCGGCGCTTCTGGGGCGACGGCATCGTCTCCATCGCCTATCGCCACGATGAGATCAGCAACGCCATCGACGTGATCCCGCTGGAGGACGGTCTGTCGGCGGTTGGCAACATCGGCGACGGCACGCTGGATCAGCTGTCACTGAACGTGGTCATTCCCACCGATCGCTTCGGCATCTCGGGCGGCCGGCTGTCGTTCAAGAACGACTGGAAACACACCG
>CAXBPJ010000181.1:0-4445 GCA_963977325.1 uncultured Brevundimonas sp.
CTCCAGTCGGGCGGCGAGGGCGTCCAATTGGGCGGTCAGGCGGTGATAGGCGTCTTCGCGCTCGTCGGTCAAGCGCGGATAGGCGTCGTCGAGCCTGCGTGAACGGCCCCGGCGCTCGTGACCGGGATCGATCGCGCCGCGACGCGGCAGCGGGATGACCTCATCGTCGCCGTCCTCGAGAATGATTTGGTTCAGCCAGTCGCCCAGGGTCATGCCGGAACGACGAGCCAGATCCTTGGCGATCTCACGCGCCTTGGGATCGATTCCCTTGACGCTCCAAGGCGACGCTGCGCTCACCGATTCGCCTCCCGACCCATGGCGTGGACGCTACTCGTCCAAATCTGGGGTGTAAACACACGGTTAACCGCAAGATGTAGCCAGGTTCGCTGAACCCTGTGGACAGCCGCGTCACCGTTCCCGGTGTCGTCCTGCTTTGGTTAACGACGCGTAAAGGCTTAACCGTTCGGAAAGACTCTCCCGCTCTCTTGTCCGAAGGCTTCGCACGCGCCACCTCGGCCGGGCCATGAGCCTGACCGCCACCCTGATCGCCCTCGCCCTCGTCGCTGGCCTGGGCCTGTTTTCCGCCTGGCGCGGGGCGCGGCCGCTGGACGTTCATCGGGGTCCCCGGATGATACCCTGGCGATTTCTGATGCTGCTGTCTGTGATGGGGCGCCGGTGACCTTCGGAACAGCGCGGGGGGCGAGCGGGTTGAGCCGTCTCCATCCCGTTAGCCGAGCCAGGAGACGCCCATGTCCGACACCCTCGATTCCGACAAGGCCGAAAAGGCGCTCTGGAAAGCGCTGAAAGACGAAAAGATCGGCATGCTGGGCGTGTCGGGCGGTCCGCCCCGCCACATGCAGCCGATGACCGCCTATGCCGAGCCGGACAGCCGCGAGCTGTGGTTCTTCACCTATCGCGACACCGATCTGGTCAAGGATGTCGGCGCCGGTCACACCGCCATGTTCTGTCTGGTCACCGACGACGTCTACGCCTGTCTCGGCGGACGGCTGGAAGAGCAGTTCGATCGCGAGCGTATGGACCGGTACTGGAACCCGGTCGTCGCCGCCTGGTACCCGGACGGCAAGGACGATCCGCGCCTGACCCTGCTGCGCCTGTCGCTCGACGACGCCGAGGTCTGGGTGTCCAAGGCCGGGCCGGTGAAATTCGCCTGGGAAATCGCCAAGGCCAACGCCACCCACGACACGCCCGATCTCGGCGGCAAGGCCGAGGTTCGCTTCACCTGATCATCGACGGAAAGTAGACCGCCGCGATCCGCGCCACAGGCGGATCCGGTCGCGGTCGCGGTGGGGTAGCGCAGCAGGCGGAGCGCCGAATTTGGCCTCGGCGGAATTGCGGTTTCCCAAGGCGTCGAATGGCTGACGAAACGAGTCAGATGAGAGATCGAGCGGATCAAACAGGGCCGCGCGGACATGGGTCTCCGCATCGGCCGCGATCAGCATGGCGTCGAGGTTGAACAGCAGCACGCGACCCGGCGCCGCCCGCCGCATCGCCTCGAAGGCTTCGACGGAGCGGCTCCACGACTTGAGAAAGGCGCGGACATCGCGAAAGCCGTTCCAGGGCATGGCGCGGTATGACCGCCACACCGCCTCCGGATTGCGCAGGCAATAGACGTAGCGCGGACGGCGTCCGGGATCGTCGAACAGCCGCTCATTGGCCTCGAACCAGCGCTCGTGGTGGGGTGTCTTGTGTCCGAACCAGCGGGCTGCGGAGCGACTGATCGGCCGGGCCTTGCCGATGTTGCGATAGGCGTCGCGGGCCAGGTCGTAATGGCGACCGTCTCCCGCGCCGGCCGCCTTGGCCGCCGCCAGCCAGTCCATCGTTTCGCCGACGATCCCCTGCGGAATCTCGCCCTGCAGCTCCACGGCGTTCGAATTGGCCAGGTAGCTGGCGCAGCTGCGCGTGCCTGATCGGCCAAAGCCGCAGACGATCAGGGGCGATGCGGCGCCGGTCATGAGCGGGGCGGCAGCAGCGCCGTCGAGCCGGCCTCGATCCGCGCCTCGACCTCGCGCATGAAGTCGATCCTCTTCAGCCCGGCCGGAATGGGCGCGAGGAATTCGAACACGGCCGTCCCCGCGCGCCGGGTGAAGCCCGAGGCGGGCCAAACGCCGCCGCTGTGAACCGCCATTGGCGTGCAGCTCTCGCCCAGGTCACGATAGAGGGCTGCGACCCCGGGCTTGTAAACGCCGGGGGCGCCGGGCTGGGTGCGGGTGCCTTCAGGGAAGATGACGATCTGGCGACCCTCCGCCAGCCGCGCCCGGGCCTGGGCCGCCATATCCCTCAGCGCCGTCGCGTGAGCGGCGCGATCCACCGGGATCATTTTGGTCTTGCGGGCGAACCAGCCGATGAACGGCAGTCCCATCAACTCCTTCTTCATCACGAAGCAGGGGTCCGGCAGGAAGGTGAAGGGAGCGACGATGTCCAGCATCCCCTGGTGCTTGGCCGCGATCAGGGCCGCTCCCGTCGGACGATGCTCCAGCCCCCGTACCTCGACGCGCGCTCCGACGATCCAGCGAAGGCCCAGGATCACAACGCGAGCCCACCAGCGGATCACCGTCATCGCCGCCTGGTGGGACATCAGCAGCGCCGGCGACAGGACGACGGCGAACAGGGCCATCGATCCGTAAAGCCAGACGCTGAACACCGCGGAACGCAGGGCGGTCACGAGGTCGCCTCGGCGACTGTCTCAGCCGGCGCCGCGCGTTCGTCCTGCGACCCCCGATCGCCGATCAGGCGCAGGACCCCCTCACGCACCAGCACCGCCAGGTATTTATTGTATTCCAGCATCATGCGTCGCCCGCTGGCCTCTTCGCGCCACCACCGCGTGGTATCCAGCTGGGGGGTGGAGACGGCGTAACCCTGAAGGCGCAGAGACCGGTCGGCCCCGCGGATTTCCAGCAGGCTGCGCGGCAGATGATAGTCGGAGGTGACGACGATCAGGCTGTCGAAACCCTTGGCGCGACTCCAGGCGGCGATTTCCTGGGCGTTGCCCATGGTGTCCTGGGCGTCGAAGCCGAGATCGACGCAGCAGTCGTAGAGTCGGTTAGAACCGGGCAGCAGGGCGCGCAGCTCCTCACGGCGGACCTCGGGATTGACGCCCGAGACCAGCAGTCGGTCGCCCTTGTCCTGCTCCATCAGGCGCATGGCGGCGTAGAGGCGCTCGGACGACGGACCGGTCAGGGCCACGATGCCGTCGGCGCGCGCGGGCTCCCCGGCCGGCGTCAACCCCCGCACACGATCGGCGAAGGCGAACAGCCCGACCAGCCACACCAGGGCGGCGATGACCACAGCCGTGACGAACTTCATGGCCGCTGGCCCAGGCTCCTCAGCGCCGCCCCCCGGGCGGCCAGAACCGCGACCGTAGCGGCCAGCAGCGGACATGGCGAGAGGATCAGGAGATCACTCCATGCCAGAGGCAGGACCGCGCCGAAGCCCTGGTCGCCGCCGCCGAGACGGAAAACGGCGAGCACCACCGCGGCGCCGATCGCGCCCGCGGCGCCGGAGATGGACGCCAGCACGGCGAAGCGTCGCTGAAACAGCCAGGCGATGCGCCGGTCGGTGGCGCCGTTCAGGCTGAGGATATCGATGATCTGACGCCGGGCGGCCATGCCCGCGCGGGTGGCGTAGGCCACGGCTGTCGCGGCCGCCGCCGCCGACAGGAGGAAAACCCCGACCGCCAGGCCCGACACCAGCAACGCCGCCCGCTCGACCTCACGCCGCCACAGGCCATGGTCATCGACGGCTGCGTCCAGCCCGGCCTCGGCCAAGGCCCGCGACAGGGCCTCGGCGGACGCGGGTCGCGCGGGGTCGAGGCGAACGGTGACCAGATGCGGCAGGGCGATATCCCCCAGCGCCGCCTCGCCAAGCCACGGCCGCAACAGAGTCTCGGCTTCGTCCCGCGCCAGAGCCTGGGCCTCATCCACCCCCGCGACCCCGGCCAGGGTCTCGGCGGCGCGGGCGGCCGCAACGGCCCCGGTTTCATCGATCCCGGGTCGAACCTGCACGGTCGCCTCGGCGCGCAGCCGTCCGGCCCAGCCGTGGGCGGCGCGGTCGGCGGCCGGGGCGGCGACGGCGGCCAGGCAGGCGATGAAGCAGAGGGCCGCGATCACCGCCGCCAACTGGCGCTCTCCGCCCACATCGCGCGGCACCAGCGGGCCAGACCTGCGGCTGATGAAGCGACTCACGCGCCTCCTCCGACAATGCGACCATCCGCCAGATGCAGCACGTCGGCGCCCGAGGCCTGGGCCAGGTCCTCGTCATGGCTGGCGATCAGCACGGTCGCGCCCAGCCGGTTCAGCGACTGAAACAGGATCAGCAGCCGCTCGGCCATACGCGCATCGACATTGCCGGTGGGCTCGTCGGCCAGGATCAGTTCCGGCCGGCCGATCACGGCCCGGGCGATGGCCAGTCGCTGCTTCTCGCCACCC
>CAXBPJ010000182.1:0-4430 GCA_963977325.1 uncultured Brevundimonas sp.
CCCTCCAGGGCGTCGATCACCTGATCGCCTCGAATGATGCGGATCGCGTGCACCACCACGCGCTCGCGGCTCGGATCCCAGATCGCGTTGACCGTGCTGGCGTAGGGCAGGCCTTGCGCGGTCTGAACGCGCGTGCGCCTGAGGCTGTAGGTACGCACTCCGTCGTCGTCGAAGCGGACCTGATTGTCCGACGCCAGAAGCCGGATGGGAGCGTCATCGACGGGGGGCGGCGCAGAGGCCAGCTCCATCGGCATGACCCAGGTCGGAACGGGCGCGCGCTCCACCTCCTGAGCCAAAGCCGCAACCGCCAGGATCAGCCACGAGCCGATCGTGAGCGCAAGACGCAGAACCATGTCGTCACCCCGTTTCGCGTCAGGGTTTAGCACGGCTTTCGTCGGTTGAACCATCACCCAGGCGTGGGCCTAGGTTTTGTGAAAGAAGCCGTGGATGCGCTCGGCCAGCGCCCGGTTGATTCCCTCGACCTTCTCCAAGTCGACGACCGAGGCCCGCGACACGCCGCGCGCCGAACCGAAGGCGTGCAGCAGGGCCTTCTTGCGGCCGGCGCCGACCCCCTCGATCTCGTCGAGAGGATTGCGCTTCACGTCCATTGACCGCCGAGTGCGGTGCGCGCCGATGGCGAAGCGGTGGGCCTCGTCGCGCAGCCGCTGAAGATAATAGAGCGCCGGCGATTTCAGCGGCAGCATGAAGGGCGGCTTGCCGGGAATGAAGAACCGCTCCAGTCCGGCGTCGCGATCCGGGCCCTTGGCCACACCGACCACGGCGATGTCGTGGACGCCCAGGTCGGTCATCACCCTGACCGCCTCGGCCAGTTGACCCGCGCCGCCGTCGATCAGCACCAGCTCCGGCCGTTCCACGGGTTCTCCGGCTTCCTCCTCCTTGACCAGGCGCGAGAACCGGCGGCGCAGAACCTCCCGCATCATGCCGTAGTCGTCGCCGGGCGTCAGCTCGTCGCCCCGGATGTTGAACTTCCGGTACTGGGTCTTTCGAAAGCCCTCGGGCCCCGCCACGATCATGCCGCCGACGGCGTTGGTCCCCTGAATGTGGGAGTTGTCGTAGACTTCGATACGCTCCGGCCGCCCCTCCAGCCCGAAGGCCTCGCACACCTCATCGAGGATCTTGCCCTGGGCCGAGCTCTCGGCCAGGCGGCGGCCGAGGGCCTCGCGCGCATTGGTCAGGGCATGATCGACCAGGCCCTTGCGGCTGCCGCGCCGAGGGATCTCGATCGAGACGACCCGCCGTCCGTCCACCGTCTTGGCTTTGAGCGAGAAGGCTTCCTCCAGCAGCTCCTTCTCATGCGGAGCGACATTGGCCAGGATCAGGCGCGGGACCGGCTTGTCCTCATAGAATTGGGCCAGGAACGATCCCAGGATTTCGGCATCGCTGTCCGACTTGTCCACGCGCGGAAAATAGGCCCGTCCCCCCCAGTTCTGGCCGGCGCGATAGAAGAACACCTGGACACAGGCCTGGCCTCCCTCGGCATGCAGCGCGAAGACATCCGCCTCGGCGATGCCCTCGGCGTCGACCGAATTCTCCATGGAGATGGCCGACAGCGCCCGGATGCGGTCGCGGACGCGAGCCGCCTGTTCGAAGTCCATGGCGTCGGACGCCGCCTGCATTTCGCTGGACAGCCGCTTGATGACGGCGCGCGACTTGCCGCGCAGGAAGTCCTCGGCTTCACCGACCAGCTCGCCATAGTCCACCAGGCTGATCAGCCCGGTGCAGGGCGCCGAGCATCGCTTGATCTGATGCAGCATGCAGGGACGCGACCTGCTTTCGAACACGCTGTCCGAACACGACCGCAGCAGGAACGCCTTCTGCAGCGTCGTCAGGGTGCGGTTGACGGCCCAGGTCGAGGCGAAAGGGCCGAAATAGTCGCCCGGGATGGTGTGCGCTCCCCGGTGTTTCCTGACCTGGGGCGCACGGTGATCCCGCCTGATCATCAGTTCGGCGAACGACTTGTCGTCGCGCAGCACCACATTGAAGCGCGGCTTCAGCTTCTTGATATAGCTGCCTTCCAGCAGCAGCGCCTCGGTCTCGGACGCCGTGGTGACCAGCTCCATCGAGCGGGTCAGGCTGACCATCAGGCCGATGCGGTTGGTGTGGAAGCGCCCCTGGGCGTACTGCATCACCCGCTTCTTCAGGCTGCGGGCCTTGCCGACATACAGACAGCCGCCGTCCTCGCCGTACATGCGATAGACGCCCGGCTTGTCCGGCGCGCGCCGGGCCGTGTCGCGGATCAGGTCCGCGCCGGCGAGGGCGGTTGCGGGGAGGGGTGAGTCGTCGGCCATCGGCAGCAGATATAGGGCCTGGGACCTCCGGCTCGAAGGCCGGCGTCAGCTCGCCTCTTTGCGGGCCGAACACAGTAAAAATCCGCTAACCACGAATATTCGCTGCGTTTTACGCGCCATTAAGGGCGACCGGCGCATGGTCACGATGTGAATGGGGGTCAAGCGGGCAAAACCGATGACCCTGTGGTGGAAGTCCAATTGCTCGCTCTGAAGAAAGAAGAGATCCAATGACCAAGTTTATCGCTCAATTCGCCAAAGACGAATCCGGCGCCACGGCCATCGAGTATGGCCTGATCGCCGCCCTGATCGCCGTTGTCATCATCGGCGCCGTGACCACCCTGGGCACGAACATCAGCGGCAACTTCAACAAGATCGCGACCAAGATGGGCACCGGCGCCTAAGCCGACCCATACAGGTCAAGATTCGGGGAGGGCCGGGGCGATCGCTCCGGCCCTTTCTGCATGCGCCAGGCGCCGGCTTAACGGGCGGGCAAGAAAACGCGGCCCACACTGGCTGGCCTCTCGGAGATCCGGTCTTGGACACCCTGACCCTGTTGTGCCTCAGCATCCTGCCGGCCGTGGCCATCGCCGCGGCGCTCAAGGACCTGACCACCATGACCATCCCGAACTGGATGTCGCTGGTCCTGATCGCGGCCTTCTTCCCGACCGCCTGGATCGTGGGGATCGCGCCAATGTCGGTGCTTGTCCACGTGGGCGTGGCGGTCGCGGCCCTGTTCGTCGGGGCTGGGATGTTCGCTCTACGCTGGATCGGCGGCGGCGACGCCAAGCTCCTGGCGGCAGCCTGCCTCTGGATGGGTCTGGGCGGAACGCTGCCGTTCCTCCTGTTCACCGGCATGGCCGGCGGAGTCTTCTGTCTCGCTCTGCTCAGCGCCCGTGCCCAGCTGCCCTATGCGGCCGGCGGACCGGGCTGGCTCAGCCGACTGCTGACCCCCAAGGCCGACATTCCCTACGGCGTCGCGATCGCCATCGGCGCCCTGATGGCTTTTCCCATGAGCCCCCTGGTCGAGACCTTCGCCTCGGGCGTCTAAGTCCGCTTGCGATTCCAGCGGCTTGGATGACCGCGGGTTTAGGGGCGCGTTAACCTCCCGGCTTCATTGTCGTTAACGACAGGGGGAAAGGCTCGGCGGAGTCCGCCCGCTTCCCTCGCCGGAGACGACGCATGAAGCCCGCCCGAATCCTTGTCATCTGCATCGCTGCGGTCGCCGCGATCGGCCTGGCGCTGGTCGTGCGCGCCATGGGGTCGGGCGGTTCCGCCACCCAGGTCGCCGCCGCTGCCCCGGTGCAGCAGACGCCCATGACCAAGGTGCTGGTCGCCGCCAAGGATCTGGAGCCCGGCGTCAGACTGTCCTCCGCCGATATCCAGTGGAAGGACTGGCCCGCCGACGGCGTCATTCCCGCCTTCATCACTGACGGAAACGCTCCGAGGGTGGTGGAAGAGGCCGGCGCTGTCGAAAAGGCCGGTGACGCGGTCTCCGAGGCCGTCACCGGCGGCGGCAAGGACAGCTACGTCGGCGCCGTGGTGCGCGAACCGATCGCCGCCGGCGAGCCGATCACAACCCGCAAGGTGGTTATGGCTGGCGAGTCCGGCTTCATGGCCGCCTATCTGGAGCCCGGCACCCGCGCCATGGCCATCCGGGTCACTGTCGAGACCGCCGCCGGCGGCTTCATCCTGCCAGGCGACCGGGTGGATGTGGTGCTCACTCGCGAACTCAGGAATGTGGACGCCACGCCGGACGCCAACGCCGCGCGCTTCGCCGCCTCCACGGTCATGCAGAATGTCCGCGTCCTGGCCATCGACCAGACCACCCAGCCCGGCGACGAAAAGGCCGTGGTCGGGGCAACCGCCACCCTGGCCGTCGGCGCGACCGACGCCGAGGTGCTGGCCCGAGCCAAATCCGAGGGCGAGCTTTCCCTGGTGCTGAGATCCTACGCCGACGTCGGCGGCCCGTCGGGCCGGACGATGGCGCAAGCCAATGAACCCCGCTCCGTTCGCGTCTATCGCGGCGGCGCCGCCGAAACGGTGGTCGTGAAATGAGTCGAACCGTCTGCCTGATCGCCGCCCTGGCCGTCGCTGCGGGCGCCGTCGCCCCGGCGACGGGCG
>CAXBPJ010000183.1:0-4425 GCA_963977325.1 uncultured Brevundimonas sp.
CCACGTCGCGGGCCGAGATGCGCTGGCCGTCGCGCGCCTCTTCGCGCGCACGATCCTGGCGGAACTGGCTCACCAGGGGGCTGTCCCCCCGGCGCGACTGGGCCGAGGCCACATCGACCCCGACGGGGCCGACGGCGACCAGGCCGGCGATCAGAACTGTAAGCACACGGGACATCATGGTCCCTTCCCTAAGGTCACGGCTCTGAACGGCGACTGAACATTGATGACCACGGTTGTTTAACCTTGCCCCAGAGCCGGTTCCGGCGCGCGCGGTCACGATGAACGGCGCCTGAAACAGCCCGTTCAGGGCCCGATCAGCCCGCCCCTGCTTTCCTGGCGATATCGTCGCCCTCACCGGCGTCGAGATCAAGGAAAGGATGATCCGATGACCCGCCCGATCGATCGCACCGCCACCGCTTGCGCCGCCGCCCCGTCCGATATGCGCGCGGCGGCCGGAAAGGCCCTGCTGCCCGTGCTCGCCGCGGCCGCCCTGTCGGTGGCCGCGCCGAATGTCGCCGAGGCCCAGGCCTGGAACGCGCCGGGCCAGTGGGTGTCGATCAACGCCCGCCAGGCCAACCTTGATCACCGCATCGACGTCGGTGTGCGCAACGGCCAGCTGAACCGCCGCGAGGCCGCTCGTCTCCGCACCGAATTCCACGCCCTGGCGCGTCTGGAGAGCCAGTACCGTCGCGGCGGACTGACCCGCTGGGAGCGCACCGATCTGGATCGTCGCTTCGACCGGCTGGCCGCCCAGATCCGTGTCGAGCGCCGGGACCGTCAGAACGTCGGGCGCTGGTAGATTTCAGCGCGCCGCGACGCGCAGGGTGCTTTCGAGCACCGTGACCGCCTGCCCCCTCAGGATCAGGCGGTCGCCGCGTGTCTCGGTCTCGATGTCGCCGCCCCGCCCGGGAAAGGCCTGAAGGAAGCGCACCACCGGCCCTCCCAGCTTGTCGGCGAACAGCGGCCCGAGGATGCAGTGCGCCGAGCCCGTGGCGGGATCCTCGGGCACCCCTGAGCCGGGCGCGAAAAACCGGTCGATGATGTCAACCCCATCGGCCTGATCGGCCGGGGCGGCCACCACCAGATTGCCGGGTCCGCCGGTCGCCTCGTGTCCGATCCGGTGAATGGCGGCGATGTCGGGCGTCAGGCCGCGCACCGTCGCCGCGTCCGCCAGCAAGGCGACCAGATAACGCCCGGCCCAGACCTCGAGCGGCGCCGCCCCCAGAGCCTCGGACACGCCCATCGGTTCGGAAATTCGGTGCGGCGGGTCGGCCGGAAAGTCCATCTCGTAACCGCCATCTCCGCGCCGCACGATCAGGGGTCCTGAGCGGGTGTCGAAGGTCATGGCCTCGGAGTCGAGCGCCATCTCGGTCGCCAGAACATGCGCAGCGGCCAGGGTGGCGTGGCCGCACAGGTCGACCTCCATCGTCGGGGTGAACCAGCGCAGGTCAAAGCGCGCGGGGTCGTCAGTGGTCCGCAGATAGGCGGTCTCGGCCTGATTGTTCTCGGCGGCGAGGGCCTGCATCCAGTGATCTGATGGCCATGTCTCGAACGGCTCGACGACACAGGCCGGATTGCCGCGGAAGGCTTCGGCGGCGAAGGCGTCGATGGTCCATTGGCGCATGGCGCTCTCCCTCAGTCGATGACGCGAAGCTCGGGCCAGCGGGCCCGGGCGGAGGCGATGGCCTTGTCCCAGCCCTTGGCGCGCGGCCGGTTGGGATTGGGCCGGATCACCATGTTGAACACGTCGTCGAGGCCGAAGGGCGCGGCGACGCTGATGGTGTCGTCGGGCTCCAGCCTGACGCCGACGGCGAAGGCCGGCGCCACGAACCGCGCCAGCGCCTCGTCGGTTGATCCGAGCGGCTCGTAGGGCTCACCGAAGCGATCCTCGAACCAAAGATGCACACGCGCCTGGTTTCGGATTTCGACCAGGCCATCGAGCGGCGCCGGCAGCTCGCGCTCGGCCCGGCGGATGATCACGTCCTCGGCCTCGTAGCTGAGGTCCGAACCGTCGAAATAGGCCAGGTCGTAGTCCTTGATCCCATAGTCCGGACCGCGGCCGGTGCGGGCGTTCCACACCGCCTGATAGACCGCGCCAGAGACGATGCGCCAGTCGGGCAGGTCTAGGCCCCGCGTCGCCTCCAGAGCGCGCATCAGGCCGGGCGTGGCGCGGAGGATATCGACCAGTTCGGCCGCCCGGTCCGTCATCGGTCCCGCACCGGCCAGGCGTGATCCAGTGGCCCATGGCCGCTGCCGAGGCCCGGGGCTCGGCGGATGGCCTCGCCGACATAGGCCCAGGCCCGCGCGACCGCCTCGGGAAGGGGCCGGCCCAGTGCCATTCCGGCCGCGATGGCGCTGGCCAGGGTGCAGCCGGTGCCGTGGGTGTGGCGCGTCCCCAACCGCGCGGTCTCGAACAGGGTCTCGCCATCCGGCGTCAGCAAGAGGTCGATCAGCACCGGCCCTTCGACATGCCCACCCTTCATCAGCACGGCCCGCCGGCGCGACGCTGGCCGTCCGGATCGGCGACCGCGATACCACTCAGGGCCTCGGCCTCCGGCGCGTTGGGGGTCAGCAGCGCCGCGCGGGGAACCATCAGAGCGCGGACCGCCGCGATGGCGTCGTCCGGCAGCAGGCGATGGCCGCCCTTGGCCACCATCACGGGATCGACCACGGCGGGCACGCCGGCTTCGTCGATCAGGCCGGCGACCGCCTCGACAACGGCGATGTCACCCAACATGCCGGTCTTGATCGCATCTGTTCCGATGTCGGACAGCACCGCCCGCGCTTGAGCCTGGATCAGGGGGATCGGCAGAGGATGGACGTCGTGAACGCCAAAGGTGTTCTGCACCGTGATGGCCGTGAGCGCGGTGGCCGCGTGCCCGCCCATCATCGTCACCGCCTTGATGTCGGCCTGGATGCCGGCGCCGCCGCCGGAGTCTGAGCCCGCGAGGATCAGCACCCTTCCCTTGGGGGCGGCGCTATCGCTCGCCGCGCGGCGGCTCGCTGCTTGAGCGGCGTCTTCTTTGGCGCCGGCGCTATGTGCGCGCGATGCTGGGGGCGGCGTGGTCATCGAGGCCAGATGACGCGGATGACGAGGCGGGGCAAGCCATGCGCCGCTTGATTGAGTCCGGCGCAAGGCGCGGCGCCGCATCTGGGCGCGGATCACCGGCCGGGCTTGAGCACGCCGTCCAGCAGGGCGTCGGCGGCGGCGGTGACCTCGGCCCAGGTGACGTCGAAGCCCTCGGCCGCGCCAAACCAGGGATCGGCCACGGCCTGACCCTCTCGGCCGGGGACGTGGTCGAGCAGCAGGCTGAGGCGGGCCGTCGTGTCGGCGGGCGTGAGACGGCGCAGGTTTTCGAGGTTGTCGTGGTCCAGGGCGACGATGTGGTCGAAGCGGGTGAAGTCGCCGCGCGTGACCTGGCGGGCCCGCAGGCCCGAGATGTCCACCCCATGCCGCGTCGCCACGGCGACGGCGCGCGGATCCGGCGGCTCCCCCGCATGCCAGTCCCCGGTCCCGGCGGAGTCTATGGTCAGGTCGAGACCGCGGCGGCGCGCGGCCTCTCGCAGGGCCGCCTCGGCCAGGGGCGAGCGACAGATGTTGCCGAGGCAGACGAAGAGGATGGAGGGGCGCGCAGGCATTTGCGTCAGTCCTTGCGATTCGCCGACTTAAGACGGCCGGCCTGCACCCGATCCAGCATGGCGGCGCGCACAGCTTCGTAGAGGGCCTTTGGCAAACGGCCGTATGCCCATCGCTTACCCGGCACGGCGGGCACGATGCCGGGGTCGTCCCACGACAGGCTGTTGGCCTCGTCGGCGATGATGAAGCCGCGCTCGTCGTCAAGGCCCAGATGCCGCGCGACGCGAGCGGGGATTTCGAGGGCCGCCGTGTCGGGACGCGGCGGCGCATGGGTGATGGGGGCGACGAGGATGTCCCTCCGGCCGTCCGCCTCACGCACGACGGCGGTGACGATGACGCAGGGCCGCTCCTTGGCGCCGGCGGCCCGGCCCCGGTCGCGCTCATGCGACGAGAGGAAGTCGTAGCGGATGACCAGGCCGACCTCGGGCGCGGGCTTTTTCACCGCCCGCCTATTTGGTCAGGGCCTCGAGCCTCGGGTCCGCCTCGCCGTAGTCCGCCGCGGCCAGAGCCTCCGCCCAGTCCGGCGGGAGGTCCTCGGTGCCGTGGGCCAGGCGCGTGTCGCGCGCCTTGAGCCGCTCATACTCCTCGATGTCTATGAGGACGCGGGCGAGACGGCGGTGCTTGGTGATGAACACCGGAGCCTTGCCGGACCGCTCGATATAGAGCCCGGCCCGGGTCTGGAACTCGGTCGCGGAGACGGCGGTGGGGGATGGGGCAGGAGCGGGCATTGTCGATATAATAGCTAATTTGTTGACGTGTGCAAAGATGGGGGCCGCGACGGTTGGACT
>CAXBPJ010000184.1:0-4417 GCA_963977325.1 uncultured Brevundimonas sp.
CCCTCGCCGACGGCGTCGACCACCTGCTGGCGCTCTACGCCTTCGACGCGCCGTGGTTCGAGCGGGAAGGATTGCCGACGACGGTGGTGGGGTCGGCCGCCGTTCATACGGATTTCTCCAACGCGGACCCGGCCGGGTTCCGGGCGCGACATGGTCTGACGCAGGATCAGCCGCTGCTGCTGGTGCTGCCCGGCAGCCGGCCCAGCGAGATCGCGCGCATGACGCCCGTCTATGAGCAGGCGGTCTCACGCCTGCGCGCGGATCGACCGGACCTGGCGGTGGCCGTGATCGCGGCCGGGAGCATCGCCGCCGACCTGCGCGCCCGCCTCGCGGCCTGGGCGGCCGACACGATCCTGGTCGGCGAGGACGAGAAGTCCGACGCCATGACCGCAGCGACCGTGGCGCTGGCGACCTCGGGCACGGTCTCAACGGAGTTGGCCCTGGCGGGGGCGCCGATGGTGATCGCCTACAAGATCGACGGGCTCAGTTACGCCCTTATGAAGCGGCTTGTGACCGCGAAACACGTCACCCTGTTCAATGTGGCGGCGGACGAGCGGATCGCCCCGGAGTTCATTCAGCACGAGGCGACATCCGACCGGCTGGCCGAGGTCGTGGCGGCGCTGCTGGACGATCCGGTCAAGGCGCGGGAGCAGGCAGCGCGCCAGACGGCGGCGCTGGACCTGATGGGTCGCGGCGGAGCGGACCCATCGGGGTTGGCGGCCGATGCGGTGCTGCGCGTGGTCGATAGCGCGCGTCGCAGAGTCGGCGCTCGACATCTGGTCTAACGGCGATATTGTCTCGCGGATCAGGGGACTGTCGGCATGCGCGTGCTCATTGGACTGGCCTGCGCCTTAGCGCTGACGGCTGCGGCGACGCCGACCGTGGCTCAGCTTCCCGCCATGCGCGACCGGCCGATGAGCGCCGCCGAGCGTGGACGGCTGACCGAGCTGGAGGGTCAGCTTCAGCGCATCTCGTCGCAGAGAAACACCTCCGCCGCGGCGGTCCGATCCATCGCCCGGAAGCTGGGGGCGCGCCTGACCACCAGCTCGACCGATGAAATCCTCAAGCTGGTCGATGAAAAGGCCGGTGAGCTTTCAGCCGCCAAGAGCCGGATCGCGGAGCTGGAGGGCGAGCTCGACAGCCTGGATTCCATGCGGCTGGCGCGCGCGGTCCAGCCTCTGCTCCAGGCGGCCCAGACGGCGATCGAGGAGGGCGAGTTGGAGGTGGCCGAGGCCAAGCTGGCCGAAGCCGCGAGCCAGTTCGGCACGGCCAGGGAAACGCTTCAGGGCCGCGTCGCCGACCTGTCCAAGCGTGAGGGCGAAATCCTCGGGCAGCAGGCCCAGGTGCGGCGCGCGGGGTTCGATTATCTGGGGGCCGCCGAACTCTACGCAAAGGCGGCTGAGCTGGAGACCGGCGACGCCAACTCGCGGCTGTATTTCTACATCCACCAGGCGGAGAACCTTTCGTTTCACGGCGTTCACGCCGTCGATCTGACGGCCGTGGACCGGGCTCTGGTGGTGGTGCGCGATCAGGCGATCCCCCTGACCACAAGGGCCGACCTGGCGCGCTATCGGGGCGCGCGAGAGTTTTACGGCACCATCATGGGCAATCGGCTCATGCTGGACCCCAGCCGGGAGCGCCATCAGGAGTTGATCGCGCTGCGCCGAGAAATTCTTGCGTCAGTCGACCGCGCCTCTGAACCGGAAGAGTGGGCGCGCCAGCGGGCCCTGGTCGCCAATGCCGAAGGCCAGTTGGGTCAGGAGACGGCGGATAGGATCGCGGTGGTCAGGGCCATCGAAGGCTATGCCGAGGCGGAGCCGCTGATGACCGACCCTCAGGCGCGACTGCGCATGCTGCATTCCTGGGCCAACGCTCTCAAGCATCTGGGCGCCACCTATGGAGAGCGCGACCAGACCCTGGCGGCGATCGATCTGTTCAAGCGCGCGGCGGCGGAGGCGCCGGAACAAGAAACATTTGTCCGGGCCTATTTGCTGGACGGACTCGCGGCCGCTGAAATGGATGCGGCCATGCACGCCGATGACATCGAGATGATGGATCAGGCCGCCGAGCACTCCCGGCAGTCCCTCGCCCTGGTGACGCGCGCGGAATCGGCGATGTCGCGGGCCGGTTTCAGCCTGACCCTGGCGCGCGCGCTGGGTTATTCCGCCCGGCTGAAAGGCGAGGCGGGGGCGCCGCATCTCGTGGAGGCGAGGGCCGCGCTGGCGGAGGCGGGCGAGGTGTTCAACCGCGATCAGGCGCCCGTGGACTGGATCTGGGTCGAGCTCGAGCAGGCGTCGCTCGACATGATGGAGGCGAGGATCGGCGGCGCCTCGGCGGCGGCTGAAGCGGCCGAGGCGGGCGGCGCCCGGGAGTTGATGCCGGCGACGTGGGTCGATGCGAAGGTGGGCGAGGCCTATGCGCTGCAGTTTCAGGCCGAGCAGGCGCAGGGCGAACGGCGTCGCGAACTGCTGACGCGCGCACAGGCCGCGTGGACCGAAGCGTTGGCGGTGGCGGGTGAACTGGGCACGACCACCGCAGCCTATGCCGCCGATGCGGCCGTGACCGCGCGGATGCTGGCCGAGAGCTAGGCTTCGGACCGAGCGCCGAGCCATCCGGCCAGAGCGGCGTAGTCGTCGATCCGATGATGCGCGCCCGCCGCCATCAGGCGCTCGGGGTGACCGGGGCGGATGTGGCCGCCGGCGCAGACGGCGATCACGGTCATGCCTGCGGCGACGCCGGCCTGAACCCCGGCGGTGCTGTCCTCCAGCACCAGGGTGCGGGCGGGGTCGGAGCCCATCTCGCGGGCGGCGTGCAGGAACAGGTCGGGGTGGGGCTTGCCGCGTTCGACATGGACGGCGGCGCTGTAGAGACGGTCGCCGAAGGCCTCGGCCAAGCCGAAGCGGGCGAGACCCAGGGTTAGCCACTCCGGCGGGCTGGAGGAGGCGACGCAGATGGGGCCGTCGCACGCGGCGACAAAGTCCCGAACCCCGGCGACGGGCTGAAGCGTGGTTGCTGCGGCGGCCTCGCATCGCGCGGTCCAGTCGACCAGCATCTCGTCCGGCAGATCGCGGCCAAGCTTCTCGCGGATCACCGGCGCGCAGTCGCTCCATCGCTTGCCCATGTAAGCCTCGAGCGCCTCGTCCACCGTGGTCGGCAGGCCGTGGGCGGTCAGCATCTCGGACAGGGCCTGATTGTTCAGGATTTCGCTGTCGGCGATGACACCGTCGTAGTCGAAGATGATGAGGTCGAAGGGCGTGCCGTTCCTCACTTCGTCGCCTTGTCGATGGCCTTGGCGGCGTTCCACAGGGCGTCCATCTCGGCGAGGTCGGACTGGTCGGGCGTGCGGCCGTCCTTGGCCAGTTCGGCCTCGATGTGGTGGAAGCGGCGGATAAACTTGGCGTTGGCGGCGGAGAGCGCGTCCTCGGGCTCGACGCCCAGCTTGCGGGCCAGGTTGGCCAGGACGAACAGCAGGTCGCCGACCTCCTCGCGCACCGTCTCCAGGTCGCCCAAAGCGATCTCGGCCTTCAGCTCGGCCGCCTCCTCCTCGAGCTTGTCGAACACCTCGTCCGTGGAGGGCCAGTCGAAGCCGACGCGGGCGGCGCGCTGGGTCAGTTTGGCGGCGCGGGCCAGGGCGGGCAGGGCCACGGGCACATCGTCGAGCACGCCGTGCTGAGACCTGTCCTTCCGCTCGGCGGCCTTGATGTCCTCCCAGCGGGCCTTCTGGGAGACGGCGTCGGCGTGGGGCGTCTCGTCGCCGAAGACGTGGGGATGACGGCGAACCAGCTTGTCGGCCATGGCGGCGGCGACGTCGTCGAAGGCGAACAGGCCCCGCTCCTCGGCCATGCGGGCGTGGAAGACGACCTGAAACAGCAGGTCGCCCAGCTCGGACTTGAGGTCAGCCATGTCGCCGCGCTGGATGGCGTCGGCGACCTCATAGGCCTCCTCCAGCGTATAGGGGGCGATGGTCCGGAAGCTCTGCTCGAGATCCCAGGGGCAGCCGGTCTCGGGATCGCGCAGCCGGGCCATGATGGCGTTCAGCCGGTCGAGCGGGGCGTCGGACAGGGTCATGCGGTCAGGCGGGCTCGGTCTGGGCGGCGCGGGCGTCGAGGGCGCGGCGGATGTCGTCGTGGCGGGCGGGGGTCAGGGGATAGTTTCTCAGCGCCAGGGCGGCCAGGGCGATCAGCACGGCGGGCGCGACCACGAACATGATCTGCAGCGCCAGCAGAGCTGTCGGGCTGTTGCCGCCCTCGGGCGCCACCGCCTCGAACCCGACCCAGCCGAGGACGGCGTAGGGGATCAGGGCGAAGACGTGGCCCAGCTTGGTCGTGGCCGACAGGATGGAGAACATCAGGCCGGTGCGCTCCACCCCGGTCTCCAACCGCACCTCGTCGCCGGCGTCGGCCATCATGGCGCGCAG
>CAXBPJ010000185.1:0-4403 GCA_963977325.1 uncultured Brevundimonas sp.
CCTCTCATCCGTCAGGCCTGACGGCCTGCCACCTTCTCCCGCAAGGGGAGAAGGGTCATCATGGGCGCCGGACCCGGAGACCCCGCTCATGGCCGTGACCCACTATCTGGCGATCTTCACCTCGGACAAGACGGGGCCGAAGTGGCGGGAGCGGTATGGGCTGAGCCCGGCCGAACAGGCCCGGCGCGACAAGGCGGGCCTTAGCGCCATCGCCGCCTGGGAGGCCGCCAACCGCGACAGCATCGTCTAGGGCGGCGGGGCGCTGGGCCCGACCAAGCGGATCGACGACACGGGGGCGGTGACGGACATGGTCAACCTGCTGACCGTCTTCCTGGTGGTCCGCGCCGACAGTCCCGAGGCCGCCTGCCACCTGTTGGAGCACCACCCCCACATCACCCATTTCGTCTGCGACGGCGTGGAGGTGATGCCGGTGCTGGGAGGAGAAGCGGCGGCGCCGCCAGAGGGCGGCTAGCCTGGGTCCGCGACGCTGTTGGACGGCGACGAACGACTTAGCAGGACGAGGCCCAGAAGCGCGCCGGTGAGGCCGACCAGCAGAACAACAAGGGCCTCGGCGTAGTTGGGGGCGTAGATCGAGAAGGGGATCGCGGGTTGATGGCGATCAGCCCGGTTCGAGCGGTCGCCGCGCTCAATGCGGCGCCCACGATGCTCCACCCGAACGCGCTGGCTACGCCGATCCAGGCATGGCGTCGCGACCCGCCGCGAAGACTGACCACGCTGAACGCAGCCGAGCCGATCGACAGTACACAGCACAGCTGAAAAACGGGGTCCATCGTGCTCAGCCAGAGCAGCAGTTGGCGGGGGTGGAGGCCAGCAATGGCCAGCAGCCAGATGATTCCGATGAGGGTGACCACCCCGGCGATGCTCAGGATACGGATCGCCACGGCCGGCTACGCCTCATGACGCTAGATCCAGCCGAGCGGTCCGTCCGGTCACAAGCTAGCCCGACCTTTTCCTTTCGTCATCCTCCGGCCGCGTAGCGGACCGGGGGACCCAGCGGCGCCGAAGGCGACATGCCGGATGGGACCGCATTTGTAACAGAGTCGCGCTCTCGCGCGCCGCTGGATCCCCCGGTCTGCGCGGCTGCGCCGCTTGCCGGAGGATGACGGAGGGTGAGGTTCAGTCCTTGTCGTCCGGGGGCAGCCAGTTGGGGTCGTTGATCGGATACCAGTCGGCCGCGAGGTCCAGCCATTGGGGGTTCTCGCGCTCGATCAGGGCCAGCTTCCAGTCGCGCATCCACTTCTTCAGTCGCCGCTCGCGCCGGATCGCCTCGGTGATCAGGGCATGCTGCTCGAACCAGACCAGGTTGGTGCAGTCGTTGTGGTCGGTGAAGCCGGGGAAGGCGTGGCTCTTGTGCTCCCACACCCGACTCTCGAGATTGGCCGTCGAGCCTGCATAAATCGTCCCGTTGCGCCCGCTGGCCATAATGTAGGCCGCGATGAAGGTGCGGTGGGTGGACATGAGGTTACGCTAACCCGCGTTCTTCCTTTCGTCATCCTCCGGCGGAGCGAAGCGGAGACCGGGGGACCCAGCGGCGCCGCTGGGTCCCCCGGTCCGCTACGCGGCCGGAGGATGACGAAAATGGCGGAGCGTCAGCTTTCAGCATCTCTGCGTTTGGCGCGGCGTAGCCGCTGCCACTGTCGGCGCTGTCGCAGTCTGTCTCGTGCGTCGTAGGTATCGACAGTCAAACGGCGAGAACCACCGACGAGTCGGCCTACATCCTCTCTAATCTTCTTGAGCTCGGACGCTATCTGAAACTCCGGCGGTGGGCCGCCGAGCTGTCCCCACTCGAAATAATCGGCGCGCAGGTCAAGGGTATAGGTCTGAAGCTCTCGCTTCTCTGCGGCAGGAGAGCGCAGCCAGGACGTTGTCACGCTTACAACCCGATCGTCGAGTTCCTCAAACCCGTCGAGAAACATTCAAAAGGTATCTCCAGGCTTGAGTATGGATAGCGTCCTGAGGCGTGTAGCGCTCGCCTGACCATTCCGCGCTGTTGAGAGCGGAGGATCAAATTCAGCGCGGATATCATACGCGACACCGGATCTCGAGTTTGTAAGTATCAAGTTAGTGTACATGATCGCCCACGGACTTGGCTCTAGGGGGGGCGACTACATGAGGGCGGGTCGTCGCGTCGGCTAGTCGTTTAGTCTCTTGGACAAGAACCCAAGTGACCCAGGCCAGCACGCCGGTCGCCAAAGCTGTGACGATTGTCGCCACCATTTGCCAGTCGATCTGCTCCATCAATGCACCCGCGCCTTCCCGATCTCCAGCCCGTCCGCACCCGCTGACACGGCGATCAGCGACCCGTCCTCGATCTCGCCGGCCAGCAGCTTCCGCGCGATCGGGTCGACCAGCTCCTTCTGGATGACGCGTTTGAGCGGCCTCGCCCCGTAGACCGGGTCGTAGCCCCGGTCGGCGAGCCAGGCGGCGGCGCTGTTGTCGAGGGCTAGGGTCAGTCTGCGGTCGGCCAGCAGTTTCTCGAACCGGGCCAGCTGGATGCGGACGATGCCGCTCATCTGGTCGCGGCCGAGGCGGCGGAACAGGATGATCTCGTCGATGCGGTTCAGGAACTCGGGGCGGAAGTGGGCGCGGACGGCGTCCATGACGAAGGGGCGGACGGCCTCGACGTCCTCGCCCTCGGATTGGTTGGCCAGGGCCTCTGAGCCGAGGTTGCTCGTCATGATGATCAGGGTGTTCTTGAAGTCGATGGTGCGCCCCTGGCTGTCGGTCAGGCGGCCGTCGTCCAGCACCTGGAGCAGGACGTTGAACACGTCCGGGTGGGCCTTTTCGACCTCGTCGAAGAGCAACACCTGGTAGGGGCGGCGGCGCACCGCCTCGGTCAGGGCGCCGCCCTCGTCATAGCCGACGTAGCCGGGAGGGGCGCCGATCAGCCGCGAGACCGAGTGCTTTTCCATGTACTCGCTCATGTCGATGCGGGTGATCGCCGCCTCTTCGTCGAACAGGAATTCGGCCAGGGCCTTGGTCAGCTCGGTCTTGCCGACGCCGGTGGGGCCCAGGAACAGGAAGGAGCCGAGCGGGCGGTTGGGGTCGTTCAGGCCGGCGCGGGCGCGGCGCACGGCGTCAGCGACGGCGACCAGGGCGTCTTCCTGACCGACGACGCGGCCGCGCAGCGCATCCTCCATGGTCAGAAGCTTCTCGCGCTCGCCCTCCAGCATCTTGTCGACGGGGACGCCGGTCCAGCGGGAGACGACGGCGGCGATCTGTTCGGCGTCGACAACCTCGGGCGTCAGGGCGGAGCCTTTCGCATCGTCCTCGGCGGCCTCGGCCTGTTCCAGCTGGCGCTCCAGTTGGGGGATCTGGCCATAGGCGATCTCCGACGCACGGCCGAGGTCGCCTGAGCGCTGGGCGTTGGCCAATTCGAGGCGAAGGCGATCCAGCGTCTCGCGCAGCTGGGCGGCCTGACCGACCTTGTCCTTTTCCGCCTTCCAGCGGGCGGTCAGGTCGTCGGACTGGCTCTCCAGATCGGCGATGTCGTCCTCGAGCCTCTCCAGCCGCTGTTTGGAGGCGCTGTCGGTCTCCTTCCTCAGGGCCTCGCGCTCGATCTTGAGCTGGACCAGGCGGCGGTCGATCTCGTCCAGCGCCTCGGGCTTGGAATCGACCGCCATGCGCACCCGGCTGGCGGCCTCGTCGATCAGGTCGATGGCCTTGTCGGGCAGGAAGCGGTCGGTGATGTAGCGGTTCGACAGGGTGGCGGCGGCGACGATGGCGCTGTCGGAGATGCGCACCCCGTGGTGGACCTCGTACTTCTCCTTGAGGCCGCGCAGGATCGAGACGGTGTCCTCAACCGAGGGCTCGTCAACGAAGACGGGCTGGAAGCGGCGGGCCAGGGCGGCGTCCTTCTCGACGTGCTTGCGGTACTCGTCGAGGGTGGTGGCGCCGACGCAGTGCAGTTCGCCGCGCGCCAGGGCGGGCTTCAGCAGGTTGGAGGCGTCCATGGCGCCATCGGTCTTGCCGGCGCCGACCAGGGTGTGCATCTCGTCGATGAACAGGATGATCTGACCCTCGGCGGCCGACACCTCGCCCAAGACGGCCTTCAGCCGCTCCTCGAATTCGCCGCGGTACTTCGCGCCGGCGATCAGGGCGCCCATGTCCAGCGCCAGCACCTTCTTGTCCTTGAGGCTTTCTGGGACGTCGCCGTTGACGATGCGGGCGGCCAGCCCTTCGGCGATCGCGGTCTTGCCGACGCCGGGCTCCCCGATCAGGACGGGGTTGTTCTTGGTGCGGCGGGCCAGGACCTGGATGGTGCGGCGGATCTCCTCGTCGCGACCGATGACCGGGTCGATCTTGCCGTCGCGGGCGGCCTGGGTCAGGTCGCGGGCATAGCGCTTCAGGGCGTCATAGCCCTCCTCGGCCGAGGCGGAGTC
>CAXBPJ010000186.1:0-4396 GCA_963977325.1 uncultured Brevundimonas sp.
CGGCTTCGACCCGGCCAACATCGCCGAGTTCAACCGTCAGAGCGATTTCGAGTACGAGCGCATCCGCGACTTCATCATCCTGCACTACAAGGCGACCGAGCGGGACGACACGCCCTTCTGGGACCACGTCCGCACCATGGACATCCCCGACACCCTGGCGCGCAAGATCGAGCTGTTCCGCGCCAACGGCCGCGTCTTCCGGGAGGACGAAGAGCTGTTCGCCGAGGAAAGCTGGATTCAGGTGCTGCTCGGTCAGGGCGTCTTTCCGCGCGGCTACGACCCCCTGGTCGACGTCAAGACACCGGCGCAGATCGACGAGTACCTCGGTAACGTCGAGGCGGTGATCCGCAAGTGCGTGGCGGTGATGCCCAGCCACGCCGATTTCGTCGCCAAGGTCTGTCCGGCTTAACCCTTAGACAGGGCCGCGATCAGCGCCCGGCGCATGGCGGCCAGGCTCTGCGGCGTGGGGGAGGCGAGGGCGCCGCGCGCCGCCTCAGGGATGTGCGCCGCCGGATCCCCGTCCAGCCGGAACACATAGTGGTCGAACATGGCCCGCCAAGCGCGCCGCTGATCCGGCGGCAGGGCGCTCAGGCTCATCAGCCCGTGCAGCAGGACGTCCGACGCCGACCCGAGCCCGCGCGGAGCCGCGTCCCACCAGTAGTTGACCAGCACATTGACCGGCTCCAGCGCCTCGACGTGGTGATACCACTGAAAGGGAATGTAGACGGCGTCGCCGGGCTCCAGCTCCGCCTCCAGTCCGACCTCGAGTGCTTGCGCGAACCGGGGATAGCGCTCCAGATCCGGCTGGGTCAGGTGCGCAAGGCTGACCTGCACCCCCGCCGGGGTGTCGTGAAACGGCCCCATATACAGGTCACCGACGGCCTCGGGCGGAAACAGCGTGAACCGCCGGCGACCCGCCGCCCCCACCGCCACGTTCTCGGCCGGATCGTGATGGATAGCGACCTTGGCCCGGTTGCCGATCCACAGCCGCGGGGGGATCTGGGGCGGCAGGATGTCCAACCGGTGCGTCTCGGCGAACTCGGGCAGGCGTTCTGCCGCAGGCATGCCCTGGAGCGCCAAGGCGTCGGGCCGCTCACGCACCGCTTCCGCCTCCAGCGCATCCAGATAGGCGGCCAGAGGCGCCGTTTCCTGGCTGAAGTTCTTCCCCTCAGCCGCGCCGCCGTAGTGCAACCGGCCCTCGACCTCGGGCGGGGCCCGCATGAAGGGTACGGGATCGGCGGTGGCGTGGCTCCGAAGCCAGTCCGCGGCCTGGTCCTTGCGCGCCGCCTCGACCAGCGGCCAGTCGCGCGCCAGCCCTCGCATCACCACCGGCTCGCCCGCGCGACGAATGGCGGCGAAGTCTTCCCGAGGGGTGGCGTCGCGTTCGGCGATGGGCTGCATCGGCGTCTCCTCGCGGCGTCAGCCTAGCAGCGCCGCGGCCCCGCCGCACGCCGGAACCCCGATCGGAGCCACGGATTAGCCAACCGCGGCCATAACATGGTGTTTCAGCGCGGGGTGGGGGTGCTGGCCCCCCGCCGCCGGGCGGCCTAACACCGAACCAGGCGCGGGTGGAAAGGAAACGCATGGCGGCCTTGGTGCTCTTCGGCGGCGGCGGCGATCTGGCGATGCGCATGCTCTTGCCGTCGCTCTACTTCCTCGAGCACGACGGCCTGCTGCCCGACGGGCTGAAGATTGTCGGCGCAGCGCGCAGCGACGACGGCCGCGACGGCTATGTCGAGCTGGTCAGAAAGGCCGTCTCGTCCCGCGCCGCCCCGGATGACCTCTGGGACGAGGCGACATTCGCCCGCTTCGAGAAACGCCTCGACTATCTCGCCCTCGACGCCACCAAGGCCGAGGGCGCCGAGAGCCTTAAAGCCAAGGTCGGTACCGACGACCTCACCTATTTCCTCGCCGTCTCTCCCTCGCTCTACGCCCCGATCGTCCAGGCGCTGGGCGCCGCCGGCATGACCGGCGACAGCACCCGCATCGTGTTGGAAAAGCCCGTCGGCCGCGACCTCGCCAGCTTCCTCGAGATCGACGAGGCGGTGCGCGCCGCCTTTGACGAAAGCCAGGTGTTCCGCATCGACCACTACCTGGGCAAGGAGACGGTCCAGAACCTGATCGCCCTGCGCTTCGGCAACGTCATCTTCGAGCCGCTGTGGAACAACCTGTCGATCGACCACGTCCAGATCACCGTGGCCGAGACCGTCGGCATCGGCGACCGCTGGCCGTATTATGACGAGTACGGCGCACTTCGCGACATGCTCCAGAACCACATGCTCCAGCTGCTGTGCCTGGTCGCCATGGAGCCCCCCAGTGACCTGGATCCGGACTCGGTCAGGAACGAGAAGGTCAAGGTGCTCCGCTCCCTGCGCCCCGTCACCCTGGAGGAGGCCGAGCGCGTCACGGTGCGCGGTCAGTACGGGCCTGGGCAATCCGAGGGTCAGTCGGTCGAGGGCTACGAGCAGGAGCGCGGCCAGCCGTCCGACACCGAGACCTTCGTCGCTGTCCGCGCCGACATCGACAACTGGCGCTGGGCCGGCGTCCCCTTCTTCCTGCGCACCGGCAAGCGCCTGCCGGAGAAGCGCACCGAGATCGTCATCCAGTTCAAGGGCGTGCCCCACTCCATCTTCGATCAGGGCGACCGGGGCGAACTGGTCGACAACCGGCTGGTCATCGAGCTCCAGCCCGAGGAGGACATCTCCCTCACCGTCATGAACAAGAAGCCGGGCCTGGACGCCCAGATGCAGCTCCAGTCGATCCGCATGAGCCTGTCCTGGGGCGTGGACGGCAAGGGCGCCAAACCGCCGCGCCGCCGCATCGCCTATGAACGGCTGCTGCTGGATGCGCTGAACGGCGACTCCACCCTGTTCGTCCGCCGCGACGAGGCCGAACAGGCTTGGAAATGGGTGGACGAGGTGGCTGAGGCCTGGGGCGACGCGGACATCAAGCCCCAGCCCTACGACCCCGGAACCTGGGGCCCCGACGCCGCCGATCTGCTCCTGTCGCGCACCGGGAGGCGTTGGCATGTCGCGGGGGAGTAGGGCCATGACAAACCGCGCGTCCCCGGCGAATGCCGGGGCCCAGATCCAAACGCCGGCGCCAGCTGTTCAAGGCGCGATTGAGTCTCACCGCATAGGTCGGCGTCATACAATTTGGAGCCCGGCCTTCGCCGGGGAGACGGTGAAGGTGTGACCCCCCCCATCGAAACCTTCCCCAACCTCGACGCCTGGGCCGAAGCCTGCGCCGATCGCCTGACCGAGGCCCTGTCCGCCGGGCTGATGGAGAACGGCGCGGCCCTGTTCGCCGGCTCGGGCGGCTCGACCCCGTCGCCGATCTACGCCCGCCTGGCCCAGGCCGACCTCGACTGGTCCAAGGTCACCGCCACCCTGGTTGACGAGCGCCACGTGCCGGAGACCTCGCCGGAGTCCAACGCCGCGCTGCTAAAGCGAACCCTGCTGACGGGCCCCGCCGACCGCGCCCGATTCTTGCCCCTGCACCACGCCGCTGTCACGGTCGACCGCGCCGCCGCCCTGGCCGCCCACGACCTGCGCGCCGCCGGCGGCTGGACGGGCGGACGGATCGACGCGGTCCTTCTCGGCATGGGGGAGGATGGCCATATCTGCTCCATGTTCCCCGAAAGCCCGACCCTGAAGACCCTGCTCCATCCCGGCATCGCGCCGACCGTCCTGGGCGTCCCGCCCGGCCGCGACGGGATGGCGCCGCCGCAAGAGCGGATCAGCCTGAACCTCGCCTGGCTGGCCTCTGCTCGCCGCGTCGTCCTGGCCCTGACCGGCGAGACCAAGCGCCGCGTGTTCGAGGACAAGGCCGGGGGGGACCCCGCCGTCACCCCGATCGCCGCCCTGATCGCCTCGGGCGCTCCGCTCGAGGTGCTGTGGACGGAGGCCGCCAAATGACCGCGCTCCACCCTACCGTCGCCGAGGTCACCCAGCGGATCATCGACAAGAGCCGCGAGACCCGCGCCGACTATCTGCGCCGCATGGACGCCGCCGCCTCGTCCAGGCCGGGCCGGGCCAAGCTCTCCTGCGCCAACTGGGCCCACGCCTTCGCCGGCGCCCCCGTGCGCGACAAGCTGACCGCCATGTCGGGCGCCCAGCCCAACCTCGGCGTGGTCACCGCCTACAACGACATGCTCTCGGCCCACCAGCCGTTCGAACGCTTCCCCGAGATCGTCCGCGCTGCGGTGCGCGAAGTCGACGCCACGGCGCAGGTCGCGGGCGGCGTTCCGGCCATGTGCGATGGCGTGACCCAGGGCCGCCCCGGCATGGAACTCAGCCTGTTCAGCCGCGACGTCATCGCGCTCTCGACCGGCATCGCCCTGACCCACGACGCCTTCGACGCCGCCCTGTGCCTGGGCGTCTGCGACAAGATCGTG
>CAXBPJ010000187.1:0-4392 GCA_963977325.1 uncultured Brevundimonas sp.
CGCCGAAGCCGGTCATGCCGACGAAGCCGCCGTCCTCGCCGATGAAGCGGTCCCAGCCCTGACGGATGCCGGCCTCGACGGCGACGCGCACGGTGTCGCCGGCGATGACTTCGCGGCGATAGGCGGCGTCTTGGGCCGCGAACCGCTCGAAGCTGGGCACGGAAACGACGCGGGTGGGCACGCCCGCGGCCTCCAGCTGCGTCCGCGCCTCCAGGGCGATGGCGACCTCGGTGCCGGTGGCGAAGATGGTCGCCCTGGCTTCGCCGGAGGCGGGCTTCAGCTCATAGGCGCCGCGTGCCGACAGATTCTCGGAGGCGGCCGCGACCCGCACCGCCGGGGTCTTCTGACGCGACAGGGCCAGAGCCGAGGGCGTGGTCTTCGATTCCAGCGCGATCTTCCAGCATTCGAAGGCCTCGACCGTATCGGCCGGGCGGAACACGTTGAGGTTAGGAATGGCGCGCAGGGCGGCCAGATGCTCGACCGGCTGGTGGGTCGGCCCGTCCTCGCCCAGGCCGATGGAGTCGTGGGTCAGGACGTGGATCACCCGGAGGCCCATCAGGGCCGCGAGCCGGATCGAGGGCCGGCTGTAGTCCGAGAAGACCATGAAGGTGCCGGCGTAGGGGATGACGCCGCCGTGCAAGGCCATGCCGTTCATCGCCGCCGCCATGCCGTGCTCGCGGATGCCCCAGTTGACGTAGCGGCCAGCGTAGTCGGGCGCGTCGAGGGTTTCTGTTCCCTTGACCAGGGTGTTGTTCGAGCCGGTCAGGTCGGCCGAGCCGCCGATCAGCTCCGGAATGGCCTGGAACACCGTCTCCAGGGCCGCGCCCGACGATTGGCGCGTGGCCTGGGCGGGCTTGGCGTCGATCAGCTCGGCCAGCCCCTTGTCGAGCTGGTCAAAGGCGTTGGCGGGAAGGTCGCCGGCCATGGCGCGGGTGAAGTCGTCAGCCTGCGGATGCGCCTCCAGCCGCTGCTCCCAGGCCTTGCGCGCCTTGGCGCCGCGACGGCCGACAGCCTTCCAGGCCCTGGCGACGTCCTCGGGGATGTCGAAGGGGTCGTGGTCCCAGCTGAGGCCCAGGCGGGTGGCGGCGATCTCGGCGGCGCCGAGGGCTGCGCCGTGGGTCTTGTGGCTGCCTTCCATGGTCGCCGCGCCGCGGCCGATCTTGGTTTTGCAGGCGATCAGGGTGGGCTTGTCCTGCTTGGTCGACCACTTCAGGGCGCGGCGGATCTGGCCCTGGTCGTGGCCGTCGATGGCGCGCACCGCCCAGCCCGAGGCCTTGAACCGCGCCAGCTGGTCGGTCGCGTCCGACAGCGACACCGCCCCGTCGATGGTGATCGCATTATCGTCCCACAGGACCGTCAGGCGGTTCAGCTTCAACCGACCCGCCAGACCGATGGCCTCCTGGCTGACGCCCTCCATCAGGCAGCCATCGCCGGCGATGACCCAGGTGCGGTGGTCGACCAGCGCCTCGCCATACCGGGCAGCCAGATGCCGCTCCGCCAGAGCGAAGCCGACCGCGTTGGCCAGGCCCTGGCCCAGGGGCCCGGTGGTGGTCTCGACGCCCGGCATGTGGCCGTACTCGGGGTGGCCAGCGGTCTTCGCGCCCCACTGACGGAAGTTGGACAGCTCCTCGCGCGTCGCGGCCTTGTAGCCGGTCAGGTGCAGCAGGGCGTAGATCAGCATCGAGCCGTGGCCGGCCGACAGGATGAAACGGTCTCGGTCCGCCCAATCGGGCCGCGAGGCGTCGAACTTCAGATGCTTCGAGAACAGTTCGGTGGCGACATCGGCCATGCCCATGGGCATGCCGGGGTGTCCGCTCTTGGCCTTTTCCACCGCGTCCATGGCCAGCACCCGGATGGCGTCGGCCATGCGGCGGGGCGTGGGCTTGGCTTTGGGCGCGACGAGAGCCATGGCGATTCACCTTGCTTGCGGCTGGAAATGGGGGCGCGGCCGCTTTACCCCAGCGGACGGGCGGGTTCTATACGCAGACCGGAGGAAAGCGCCGAATGGCCGACGCCACCCAAGCCGCCAAGGCCCGCCTGGACCGCGCGCTCGCCGAGCTGGAGCGCAAGGTCGTGGCTCGCGTGGCCGCCCCGCCCGCGCGCGCGCCGCTGCCGGACGACGACCTGTTCGCGCGCACTCCCCACGATCCGCGCGCCGACGATCGCGTGGCCGAGCTGGAAGCCGCCGCCAATGACGCGGCCGCTGCGCTGGCCGAGGCGGCCGAAGCCCTGAGGGCGGCGATGGGACAGGGCGATAACGCCGCGGCCGGGGAGCAGGGCTGATGGCGACGGTGACGATTGAGGTCAACGGCCGCCCCTACGCCATCGGTTGCGCCGACGGCCAGGAGGAGCGGGTGCGTATGCTGGCCCGCCAGTTCGACGGCCATGTGCAGCGGGTGGCCGGCGAGGTGGGTCAGGTCGGCGACATCCGCCTGTTCCTGATGGCGGCGCTGATCCTAGCGGACGAGCTGCATGAGGCGCGACTGGCTCCCGTGGCGCAGCGCGCTCCGGCCACGTCCGCCCCGCCAGCGGAAGATGTTTCGCGTGAGGACCGCGCCGAGCCCGGGCTGGCCGAAGCCTTGAACGCCGCGGCCGCGCGCATCGAACGCCTGGCCGCCAGTCTCTAGCGAAGAATGTATCCGGCCAGCACGGCCTGGACCTGGCCGATATCCACACCCTTGCCGAAGGTCTTCTGATACATCGCGCCGCCCGACACAAAGACATTGAGCTCAGCGTCCAGATCGAAGGTTCCAGCGGTTTCGATCGAAAAATGGGTGATCGACCGGTAGGGGATGGAGTGGTGCTCCACCTTCTTGCCGGTCAGCCCCTGCTTGTCGACGATGATCAGCCTGCGATCGGTGAAGAGGATCAGATCCCGTATGAGCTTGTAGGCCTTCTCGACCCGCTCGCCGGAAACGAGAGCAAGGCCGCTTTCGGCGGCTCCCTGATCGGGGGCGATTTCGGAGGCGTTGCCGAGGACAGCGTTCATCAGGCCCATCAGACGACTCCGTGCAGCCAAGCCAGATTGGGCCGAGGAGGTCCGGACGGGGACCTCTGTCGCCCGCACCCCCTCGGAGAGCGAACGCTCGCGCGTCCGCCTGCTGACATTCATATACGCAAAGCTTGCGAGGGCGCGACGATAATCTTGTGAGGCGAACCTCGTCGTGCGGTTCGTCTTGTGGACCGGCCGGCGCGGGCCTATCTTCCCGGTTGGCGGGATGACTGCGGTTCGCGTCGGAGGCGACATATCCCAGCGACCTTAATCGTCTCAAAGGGAGCTGTCCCTGTCCCGGCCCGTGGGCTTGGACACACGGCGCCCACCTGGTCTATCCAGGTCGAGGGGGTTGAACAGTCCTCAACGGTCCTCGCGGCGCCCGCCAACCCATCCTTCCTTATACGCGCTACCGCTCGCCGCACGGCGGCCTATTGCCTGAGCGCAGGTGCGCCATGACTGCGCACAAGACTGAACTTCGCGCGAGGATGCGGGCTGAGCGAAAACGCCTGGCCGGTCTGGATCCTGATGCGTCGCTGCGGCTCGCGGACCATGCCGCCGCCCTGCCGCCAGGTGACAACGTGGCGATTTACGTCTCCATCGGCTCAGAAATGGACACAACCGCCCTGGCGCGGGCGCTCCTCACCCAAGGCCGCGCGCTGTGTCTGCCGGTGGTCGTCCGGCGCGACGAGACCATGACGTTCCGCCGCTGGCGGAGAGCGAGCGCCTGGTGCACCGGCTGGAGCTGGACGCGGCCGGCGTACCCGCGCCATTGCCCCTGTCCGACACCGTGACGCCCGACCTGATCCTGACTCCGTTGCTGGCCTTCGACGCTGCGGGTTCGCGGTTGGGGCAGGGCGGGGGCTACTACGACCGGACCTTTGCGGCATTGCCGGAGGTGACGCGGATCGGCGTGGCGTATGCCGGACAGGAGGTCGGCCGCCTGGAGATCGAAGCCCATGACGTCCGGCTGCATGGCGTCCTGACCCAGACCGGTTATAGGTCTTTCGGATGAGACTGGCCTTTTTCGGAGATGTGGTCGGCAAGTCTGGCCGGGACGGGTTGAGCGACCACCTGCCGGGCCTGCGCCGCGAGCTGAAGCTGGATTTCGTGGTGGTCAACGCCGAGAACGCGGCGGGCGGCTTCGGCATCACCGAGAACACTGCGCGCGAGTTGTATAACGCCGGGGCCGACGTCCTGACGTTGGGCAACCACAGCTGGGACCAGCGCGAGGCCCTGACCTATATCGTGCGCGAGCCGCGGCTGATCCGCCCGGCCAACTATCCGAAGCTGATGGACGCGCCGGGGCGGGGGGCGGACGTCTTCACCCTGGCCGACGGGCGCCGCGTGCTGGTGATCAATGTCTTGGGGCGGGGGCACATGGACCCCCAAGACGATCC
>CAXBPJ010000188.1:0-4342 GCA_963977325.1 uncultured Brevundimonas sp.
AAGATGGGCTACTGGATCAACGGCTATTCGCCGCGCCGCGCCCGCTGGATCGCCATCGGACTGGCCGTCGTCTTCATCGCCCTGATCGGCGGCACCCTCTACGGCAAGTACGTCGGCCCCGACTGGCTGTTCCTGGTCACCGGCGCCCTCGGCTTCGTCGCCGCCATCATCGGTGGCCGCGTCTGGATGGCCGTGTGGCGCAGGGAGCTGGCGG
This sequence comes from uncultured Brevundimonas sp., assembly GCA_963977325.1. GTDB lineage: Bacteria > Pseudomonadota > Alphaproteobacteria > Caulobacterales > Caulobacteraceae > Brevundimonas. Next base: position 215 of record CAXBPJ010000188.1, read on the forward strand.
AGACCGGCCGATGATCGCCGCCCCCACCTTCGACCCCACCATCCACGCCCCCGGCCGGCTCCAGATCTGCGCCATCCTGTCCAGCGTGGATGAGGCCGAGTTCGCCATGATCCGCGAGGCGATCAAGGTGTCCGACTCGGTCCTGTCCAAACACCTGAAACAGCTGGAGGACGCCGGCTATATCGCCCCGCGCAAGGCCCCCATCGACGGCCGCCAGCGCACCTGGGTCTCGCTGACCCCCGCCGGCCGCAAGGCCTTCGCCGCCCACGTCGCCGAACTGACCCGGCTGGCCGCCCTGGTCCCCGCCCAGGGCTGAGCCCCTCCGACTTGCCACCCTCCGCGCGTCTCCCTATCCCAGCCGGATAGGGGGACGCCGAATGCAGACCATCCTCGACCAGCTTCAGCAGCGCCGCGACCAGGCCAAACTCGGCGGCGGCGAGGCGCGCATCGCCAAACAGCACGAAAAGGGCAAGCTGACCGCCCGCGAGCGCATCGAGGTGCTGCTGGACGAGGGCTCGTTCGAGGAGACCGACATGTTCGTGGAGCATCGCGCCCACGACTTCGGCATGGACAGGCAGCGCATCCCCGGTGACGGCGTGGTCACCGGCCGTGGCACCATTGGTGGGCGCCTCGTCTATGTCTTCTCCAAGGATTTCACTGTCTTCGGCGGGTCTCTTAGTGGCGCGCATGCGGCCAAGATCGTCAAGATCCAGACCATGGCCATGACCAACGGCGCCCCCATCATCGGCCTGTTCGACGCCGGCGGCGCCCGCATTCAGGAGGGCGTCGAGAGCCTCGCCGGCTACGCCGACATTTTCCTGCAGAACACCCTGGCCTCGGGCGTCATCCCCCAGATCAGCGTCATCATGGGCCCCTGCGCCGGCGGCGACGTCTATTCCCCGGCCATCACGGACTTCATCTTCATGGTGAAGGACACCAGCTATATGTATGTAACGGGACCGGATGTCGTCAAAACCGTCACCAACGAAGTGGTCAGCCACGAGGACCTGGGCGGCGCCCGCGTCCATGCCGGCAAGTCCGGCGTCGCCGACGGCGCGTTCGAGAACGACCTGGAGGCCCTCAGCGAGGTCCGCCGCCTGATCGGCTTTTTGCCCCTGTCCAATCGCGAGAAGCCCCCGGTCCGCGACTCCTACGACGACCCCGACCGCGACGAGGGCTCGCTCGACACCCTGGTCCCGGCCAATCCGAACCAGCCCTATGACATGCACGAGCTGATCCTCAAGACGGTCGACGAGGCCGACTTCTTCGAGATTTCCGCCGACTACGCCAAGAACATCATCTGCGGCTTCGGCCGCCTGGACGGCCAGCCCGTCGGCATCGTCGCCAACCAGCCCCAGGTCCTGGCCGGCGTCCTCGACATTGATTCCAGCCGTAAGGCCGCCCGTTTCGTGCGCTTCTGCGACGCCTTCCACATCCCGATCCTGACCTTCGTCGACGTCCCCGGCTTCATGCCCGGCACGCGCCAGGAGTACGGCGGCCTGATCCGCCACGGGGCCAAGCTCCTGTTCGCCTATGCCGAGGCCACGGTGCCCAAGCTGACCGTCATCACCCGCAAGGCCTATGGCGGCGCCTATGACGTGATGGCGTCGAAGCATCTGCGCGGCGATTTCAACTATGCCTGGCCCACCGCCGAGATCGCGGTGATGGGCGCCAAGGGCGCGGTCGAGATCATCTTCCGCAAGGAGGCCGGCGACCCAGAAGCCCTCGCCGCCCGCGAAGCCGAATACAAGGACCGCTTCGCCAACCCCTTCGTCGCCGCCAAGCTCGGCTACATCGACGACGTCATCATGCCGCATGGGACGCGGCGGAGGCTGATCCGCGCGCTACGGACGCTGAAGGGCAAGAAGCTAGACAACCCTTGGAAGAAGCATGACAATATCCCGCTATGACACAGACTAAGCTTACGAGCGCGGGGCGGTTGGTCACTGAGACGAGGCGTATTCGCGCAGCATTCTCCAAAAATGCTACAATTTTCAACTATATACCGTCGCTGTTTGGCGCGGACGAAGTCCACTGGTCGAAAGGACTAGTCGCCTACTTTAAACTAATCGATCGGGTAGAAGATGATTTGGATCATGTCGCTGAGGGGCGTCGGAAGAAGTTTGAAGATACCCTAGCTGTCTTTCGGGATGCACTGAACGTCGATAAGTTTCATGTAGGGGGTGTTCAGATTCGTGACACCTACTTCACGGAGCTGAATATCGAGCGCATCGAAGCGATTGATGATCTTTTGTGTCAGGCGGGTCGGTCGTTAAGCTTAGATCAAGAACGAGCCGGGGTAGTTGCGTCCGAACTCGAACAGCTGCTCGATGACATACAATCTGGCCCTACGAGCGAGATTGACGATTTTCTTATAGAAAAGCTAGAAGAACTTCGATTTATTCTTAAACGATATGAATTGTTCGGACCAGAAGGAGTCCGGGACGCGATCTCGACAATACTAGGGACGATAACGCTCGAAAGCGTTGTGCGAGGAGGATTATCAGACGCCGCGCAGGCTCAAGTAAAAGGTGTTTGGCGCATCGCCAAAGGCGCCCTTGATGCACTTGTGTACGCCAACAGTGGCGTCGATGCCATCGAGTGGGCCGGAACTGGGCTCGCTGGCATTTCCGAAATTTAAGACGCATTAGAGTAAACCTCCTCTTCCTCTGCTCCCGCAACCGCCTCCGCTCCCCCACGGCCGAGCAGGTGTTCGCCGCCTGGCCCGGCGTGGAGACCGCCTCCGCCGGCCTGGCGCCCGACGCCGAGGAACCCCCCTCGGCCGAACTGGTGGAATGGGCCGAGACCATCTTCGTCATGGAGCGCGCCCACCGCCCCCTTCCCTTCTCCCCTTGCGGGAGAAGGTGGCAGGCCGTCAGGCCTGACGGATGAGGGGTCGCGCCGGACTGACCGGTCACCCTCGGCGCCCGCGTCAGACGCCGCCGATAACCTCCGCCGCCCGTGCGACCCCTCATCCGACCTCGCTGCGCTCGGCCACCTTCTCCCGCAAGGGGAGAAGGGAGGTCAAAGCGGTGGTTTGGCATCGCCGTTCGGCCGCACCTCGTCCAGGATCGCCCCGATCACTTCCCAGCTCCGGTTCTCGATCTGGCCATTGGGAAAGCGCAGCACCCGAAACCCCTGCCGGACCAGCCAGGCATCCCGCACACGGTCGCGCTTCGCGTCATGGAACGGTCCGTCCGCCTCGATGATCAGGCGATGCCTGAGGCAGACGAAGTCAGCGACATAGGGTCCGATCGCCATCTGCCGCCGGAACTTCAACCCGTTCAGGCGACGGTCCCGCAGCAAGATCCACAGACGACGCTCATACAGCGCCGGTTCGCGCCGCATCTCCCTCGCACGCTCTCCCAGCCAGTCATCAGCCATCGGCGTGACCCCTCATCCGTCATTCCCCGGCTTTCGCCGGGGCTGCCACCTTCTGTCGCAGGGGGAGAAGGGTAAAGTGGCGCTCATGATCACCCTCCACGCCTTCACCTCCATGTTCTCCGGCGGGATCGGCGAGACCAAACGCATTCCGTGATCGTCATCCTCTCCCATTGGGAGCGGGTGGCATGCGGAGGGGCGCCTATTTATAGCCGTGTCCCCGGCGAATGCCGGGGCCCAGATTGTAAGACGCGGAGCCCGTCGGTCACACTCCGATCCGGTCTTAGCGGCACAAACCGGCGCTCTGTCATCTGGACCCCGGCCTTCGCCGGGGAAACGGAATGTGGGGGCCGGCTCGATCGCTATTCCCCCATCCGCCACGCCCGATCCCCACCCCCCGGCCCTTTCCACCCGACCAGCGTCTGTATCCCCGACCCCGGCCCGGGATGCCCCATCATCGCCGGATGGAAACTGTCGAAACTCAGGACGGCCCCGCCCCCGACGACACGCCTTGGAGGGTGTTGCGCGAGGACTATCTGGCCGGAAGCCCCGCCCGCGTGCTGTGCGAGAGCTACGGCGTGCCCCTGTCCACCTTCCGCGCCCGCGCCAGACGCGAGGGCTGGCGGCATTGCGACCAGCCGGACGCTTCGGACACGCGGCCGCCTCCACCTGACGACGAGCCGTTCGACGCCGACCTGCTGGTCATCCGCGCCCGCGCCCATCTGCGGCGCGCGGTCACCGCCGGCG
>CAXBPJ010000189.1:0-4329 GCA_963977325.1 uncultured Brevundimonas sp.
CGGCAATATCGTCAACGCCCCCGTTCCGCCACATGCGGCGCGTGAAGCCTGGCGAGCGACCCTGGCCGGGGCGCTGATGCCGGCGCTGGATGATTTCGATCCGGACCTGATCCTGATCTCCGCCGGATTCGACGCGCATCGGCGCGATCCGCTGGCGCATCAGTCGCTGGAGGCCGAGGACTTCGCCTGGGCCACCCGGGCGGTGGCGGAGGTCGCGCGTCGACGGTGCGGCGGCAAGGTTGTGTCCTCGCTCGAGGGGGGCTACGACCTTCAAGGGCTTGGCCAATCCGCCGTGGCCCATGTTCAGGCGCTTGGGGAGGATTAGGCGCTCCGGTCGTGTTTCAGGCCAAACCGCGCCCCCTGCATGGCGATATCCGATCCTCTTCCCTCCGACATCGTCGCCGAACCCGCAGCGGCGGTGATCGAATCCGAGCCCGCGGGCCGACGCGGCGCCATCATCCTGGCGCGGCACGGTGAGCCGGCTCTCTCACGCAAATGCCTGATCACCTCGGACCAGTACCGCCGCTGGTGGGCCGACTATGAGGTCGGCGGCCTGTTGCCGGGCCAGACGCCGCCGCCGCATCTGATCGAGGCGGCGAAGAAGGCGGGGGTCGTGCTGTCCTCGACCCGTCCGCGCGCGGTGCAGACCGCGGCGGCGGTGGCCGCGGGACGAGAGGTGGCGTCCGACGCCCTGTTCATCGAGGCGCCCCTGCCGCCGCCGCGTTTTCCCGGCTGGGTCCGTCTGTCGCCGCGTTGGTGGGGGGTGATTTCGCGCATCTGGTGGTGGGCCTTCGACCATCACCAGGGCGAGGAAAGCCGCAAGGAAGCCGAGGTCCGCGCTGACCGCGCCGCAGAGGCCCTGATCGGCCGGGCCAAGGCGGGCCACGACGTGCTGGTGCTGGCCCACGGCTATTTCAACCACATGGTCGGCCGCCGTCTGAAGACGCGCGGCTGGCGCTGCACCGAGGATCAGGGGTTCAAATACTGGTCGACCCGAACCTTCAGGACCTGCGGTTCAGCGGACCAAGAGGCGGACGCCAGTGCCCGGTGACACACCGACGGCCGCCGTCCTGATCATCGGCGACGAAATCCTGTCGGGCCGCACGCGCGACACCAATTTGAACACCATCGCCCGCTTCCTGGCGGCGCTCGGCATCGAGGTGCTGGAGGCGCGCACGGTGGGGGACCAGCGCGGGCAGATCGTCGAGGCGCTGAACGCCCTGCGCGCCGCCCACGACTATGTCTTCACCACCGGCGGCATCGGCCCGACTCATGACGACATCACCGCCGACTGCGTGGCCGAGGCGTTCGGCGTGGCCTTGGCGGAGCATCCCGACGCGCTGGCGATCCTGGAGGCCCGCTACGGTGCCGACTTCAACGCCGCGCGGCGGCGGATGGCGCGAATTCCGGAAGGCGGAAGCCTGATCGCCAACCCGGTGACCGATGCGCCCGGCTTTCAGATCGGAAACGTCTTCGTCATGGCGGGGGTGCCCAAGATCATGACGGCGATGCTGGAGGATGTGGCGCCGCGTATGAGGACCGGCGCGGTGGTGCATGCGCGGACCCTGCGGGTCGTGGGGTCGGGCGAGGGGGCGGTGGCCGAGATCCTGGGCCGGGTCGCCGAGGCGCGGCGTGACCTGAGCCTGGGCAGCTATCCGTTCGGCCACGGTTCGGACGGCGAGATGGGGACCAATCTGGTGATTCGGGGACGCAACGCCGACGCCGTGGCCGCGACCCTGGCGGAGCTGTGGAAGGCCTTGGCCGAGGCGGGAATCGCGGCCACGCCGGTCACGGACTGAAACGCCGCGTTGTCCGGCTGCGCCTGGCCGCCTATCTTGGCCGTATGACCGCCCGCTGGACGCCCGAGAGCTGGAAAACGAAACCCGTCAGCCACATGCCGACGGACTATCCGGACGCGCGCGCCCTGGCCGATGCCGAGGACGAACTGCGCACCCTGCCGCCGCTGGTGTTCGCGGGCGAGGCGCGGCGGTTACAGGCGCGGCTGGCCGAGGTGGAGGCGGGGCGGGCGTTCCTGTTGCAGGGCGGGGATTGCGCCGAGAGCTTCAAGGAGTTCTCGACCGACAACATCCGCGACACTTTCCGCCTGCTGTTGCAGATGGCGGTGGTGCTGACCTTTGCGGGACGCAAGCCCGTGGTGAAGGTGGGCCGGATCGCCGGTCAGTTCGCCAAGCCGCGCAGTTCGGACATCGAAACGATCGGTGATGAATCGCTGCCCAGCTATCGCGGCGACATCATCAACGGCATGGGGTTCACGCCCGAGGAGCGGACGCCCGATCCGGCGCGGCTGATCAAGGCCTACCATCAGGCGACGGCGACGCTGAACCTGCTGCGGGCCTTCGCCGACGGCGGGGTCGCGGACCTGCACAACATCCATCCCCGGACCCTGGGGTTCGCCGATGACGCCGGCTATGCGGCCCGGTATCGCGAACTGGCCGACAAGATCGGCGAGGCCCTGGCCTTCATGGAGGCGGTGGGGGTGACGCCGGAGAGCCATCCGGACCTGGGCCGGGTCGAAGTCTTCACCAGCCACGAGGCGCTGCTGCTGAACGTCGAGAGCGCCCTGACGCGCCGGGACGGGGCGACCGGCGAGTGGTTCGACACCTCGGCGCACATGGTCTGGATCGGCGAGCGCACGCGGCGGATCGACGGGGCGCACGTCGAGTTCGTGCGTGGGATCAAGAATCCGATCGGGCTGAAGTGCGGCCCGACGATGGAGGCGGACGATCTGCTGGCCCTGATCGACGTGCTGAACCCGGAGAACATCCCCGGCCGCCTGACCCTGATCGGGCGTTTCGGGGCGGACAAGGTGGCGGATCGGCTGCCGCGCCTGATGGCGGCGACCAAGGCGCATGGAAAGCGCGTGGTGTGGTCGATCGACCCGATGCACGGCAACACCCTGAAGGCCTCCACGGGATACAAGACCCGGCCGTTCGACCGCATCCTGGCCGAGGTGCGCGGCTTCATCGATGTGGCCGAGGCGGAGGGCGTCCACCCCGGCGGCGTCCATCTGGAGATGACCGGCCAGAACGTCACCGAATGCCTGGGCGGCTTCCAGGCGGTGACCGAGGACGACCTGCACAGCCGCTATCACACCCACTGCGACCCGCGCCTGAACGCCGATCAGGCGCTGGAACTGGCCTTCCTGGTGGCGGAGCGGCTGAAGTCGGGCCGGGTGGCGGCGGCCGAAGCGGCGTAGACGCCCTTATGCCTGCCGACGGCGCCGCTCGATGCTCTGCAGGGTCGAGCGCACGAACTCCGACGGCGCATCCGCTTCTGCCAGGACCTGTTCCTTGATGGCGCGGGGTTCGCCGAAGAGGTGGCCCTGGCCCATGGCGATGTCGAGTTCGAGGATGTCGGGCACCTGGCGCTCGTGCTCGACCTTTTCGGCGATGACCTCCAAGCCATAGCGGCGCGACAGGGCGGCGAAGTCGTCGGCGCGGATGTCGCGCAGGGACGGCAGGGCGGCGCCCGCGTCCTGGTCCAGCAGCTGCTCGATCAGCAGGTCGGCGCCGACCTTGATGAACTTGATGTCCGAGCGCTGCAGGTCGGCGAAGTCGAGGTCCAGCATCTGAACCTTGTCGATGGAGAAGCGGAAACCGAGGTCGGCCAGCTTGGCCATGTTGCGCGCTTCGCCGGCGCCGCGCGCGTCGAAGGCGGCCTGACCCATCTCGAAGATCAGGGCCTGATCGAGGTCGCGGTTTTCCGAGAGGAAGGCCAGGAACTGCGGGAAGAAGGTCTCGTCGCCCAGGGACGACAGGGAGACGTTGCAGAACACCCCGACCTTGCGGTCCTGACGCGCCAGGCGGCGCACGATCTGGGCGCAGCGGAACAGCAACAGATTGTCGATGGCCGGCAGGATGCCCTCGCCCTCGGCGATCGACAGATATTCGGCCGGCATCATCACGCGGTCGGTGGAGTCCCTCAGGCGGGTGAAGCTCTCGTAGAAAACGGTGCGACGCTGGGGCAGGGTGACGACCGGCTGCAGGTAGAGGTCGACGCGGTTCTCGGCCAGGGCGTCGTGGACGGTCTTGAGCAGGGCGTTGGACTGATGGTGGCGGCGGGTCTCGAACGGGCTGGACACCGGCTCTGGCGCAGCCAGGCGTTCGGCCAGGCTGTCGCTCATCTGGGTGATGAGGGATTCCAGCATTCGCACCTCGCCGGTTAGGGCCTCAGTGCGGTCGATGGCGCCGGTCTCGATGGCCTGGGCCAGGTCGCCGAGCGCGCCTTGCGTCGACTCCAGGGCGTCGGCCAAGAGGCGATGGGCCTCGCGCACCTGTTCGACCTCCTTGCGCAGGCGGGTGCGCTCGG
>CAXBPJ010000190.1:0-4304 GCA_963977325.1 uncultured Brevundimonas sp.
GTCGATGATTTCCACCGCTGAGCCGTCTTCTGCGGTCAGCAAGGTGCGCAATACCGGCGTGTTGCGGACATAAGCCTGGCTGGCGTGCTTCAGCCCCTCCAGTTCGATCGACCAGAAGCCATGCTCGGGGTCGGCGCCGTCCATCAGGGCGGAGAAGACCGGATCGCCGTCAACCCTGGGCGCGCACGCCCAGACAAAGCGGCCCTCTCGGTCGATCAGGGCGCTCACGGAACAGTTGCCGATCGGAGCGAGATCGACCGACGGCGCGACGGGCGCGGGACGCTCAGCTTTAGGGGCGGTGACGTGTTCCGGCGGCTGGGTCATCGGGACGTCTCCTGACGCGGGGTGCGCGACAGGGCCTCCAGCCAGGCCATGGCCGTCGGTTGATCGGCGAGCCCCCAGCGGGCGTGGGTCTGGCGCTCGGGCCCGACCAGCACCCCGCCGCCGCCCAGTCGCGCCGCCGCCTCGAAGCCGAATTCATCGGTCAGGTCGTCGCCGAGCATGACCGGAGTGAAGCCCTTGAACGGCGCCTCCTCCATGAAAGCAGCCAGAGCCCGCCCCTTGTCGGCGCCCGGGGTCTTGAGTTCGTGGATCATATGGCCGGGCTGGACGATCAGGTCGTGGCGCGCGGCCAGCGCCTCGGACAGTTCACGCGCGGCCTGCTCCGCTTCCGGGGCCTGCCGGTAATGCAAACCGGCCGCCAGCCCCTTGTCCTCGATCAGCACGCCGGGCCAAGCCTCAGCGAAGACCCGCATGTCTTCCAGCGCCCGCGCGACGCCCGCCGAGGGCTCCACCCGCTGCATACGGCCGTCGGCGTGGCGGCGCTCCAGTCCGTGGATGCCCGCAGCCACCTTCACGGCGCCGCCGCATATCCGGTCGATCTCAGCGATCTCGCGCCCGCTGATCACCGCCAGCCGTCCCTGCAACCGGTCCTGAAGTCGCCGCAGCATGGCCGTGCGGTCGGGGTCTTCGACAACGCCTTCCGGTGTCGAGGCGATCGCCGCCAGAACGCCATCGAGGTCGAGAAACAGGGCGATGCTGTCCGCAGACAGGCTGGGGGGGGCGAGCTTGAGGCGCGCGGCTTCGGCGATCGGCATGGCTTCCAGAAGAACGATAGGCAGGCCAAGGCAACGCCGGAGCGGCCAAAGGGTTGGCGAAAATGTTCGCAGGCGCACACTTTGCGTTTCACCCACCTCTGCGCCCCTCGCCTTGCCTTGGCCACGCTTCGGGCTATGCAGGCGGCATGACGACTTGCGACACGCCCGACGACACCCGGCCCATGGTGGAGGCGGCGCGCGACGTCATCGGGCTGAACATCCAGGCGCTTCAGGCGCTCTCGGCGGCGCTGGACGAGCGGATCGCCCAGGCGGTCCGGATCATCCTGGGCCGAGACGGCTATGTGGTGGTCACGGGCATGGGAAAGTCCGGTCACATCGGCGGCAAGATCGCCGCCACCCTGGCGTCGACCGGCACGAACGCCTTCTTCGTCCATCCGGCGGAGATGAGCCACGGCGACCTGGGCATGCTGCGCGGCGACGTCACCCTGCTGGCGATCTCCAATTCTGGCGAGAGCCGCGAATTGCGTGACCCGCTCCTGTTCTGTCAGCGCAATGACATTCCGGTGATCGGCATCACCCAGCGACGCGGCAGTTTTCTGGAGCGGATGTCGACCGTCTCGCTGATGCTGCCCAAGGTCCAGGAGGCCTGCCCGAACAATCTGGCGCCGACGACCTCCACCCTGATGACCTTGGCGATAGGCGACGCCCTGGCCATGGTGCTGATGAAGGAGCGGGGCTTCTCGGCCGAGGACTTCGGGGCAAGGCATCCGGGCGGCGCCCTGGGGATGCGGCTTCAGTCCGTGCGCGAATGGATGCAGTTGAAGACGGTGAAGCCGGCGACCGTGGCCCCAACCGCCGCTTTCGCCGAAGTCGTCTCGTCCATCACTCGAGGGCGTCAGGGCTGTGTCGCCGTGACGGGTGCGGATGGTTTGCTGGTCGGAATGATCACCGACGGCGACGTGCGCCGGGCATTCTCCAACGACATCTCCGGCCTGACAGCCGCCGACATGATGAACCCGCGTCCCAAGACCGTCGGACCCGACCAGCGGATGAGCGAGGTGATCGATATGCTGGCCGACAACCACATTTCGAACCTCTTCGTCGTCGAGGACGGTCGGCCGGTCGCGGTCGCTCACATCGGCGAGTTGATCCTGGCCGGATACGTCTCGTGACGCGCGCGATTGTCGCCGCCCCCGATATGCTGCTAACCATCTGATAACCGGAGCGGGGCGTATCACAGCCACATGAGTCTCAGTTCCTTCCCGTATGGATCCGGGTCGGGCGCGCCGCGAGGCGGCCCGGGGAACGCCGGCCCATTATCTCTGGTCGAACGCCTGCTGGGCGGCGACGGCCTGTTGCGAAATCTGAAGACGGATTTCTGGCCCAAGGTGGTGCGGAGCTGGCGCGTGGTTGAGGCCATGATGCTGCGCGAGGCCCTGACCCGCTACGGTCGGCGGTCGGCCGGCTTTGTGTGGGCCATCATCAATCCCATGATGCTGGTCATCATCATGATGGTCATCTTCACCTATCTCGGCCGCCAGGCGGCCGCCGGGGAATATCTGTCCGTGTTTTTCATCACCGGCATCATCCCGGTCATCGCCTGGCGCAATGCGGCGGTCCAGGGCGCGGGCGCGATCACCTCCAACCGGGGTTTGCTCAACTATCCGCAAATCCGGCCCTTCCACATCGTCGTGGCGCGAACCCTGCTCGAGATGTCCATCAGCGGACTTGTCGTCCTGTTGTTCGTGGTCGGGCTGTGGGCCTTCATGGACGTGCCGTTGGCCGCCTGGATCGATGAGCCCTTCACCGCGATCAGCGCCATCGGCTGTCTGGTCTTCCTCTGCTACGGCAGCGCCGTGCTCTCCAGCCAGATCGGCCGGGTCTTCCAGCTGTGGGGCCAGGTCATGTCACGGCTGGGCCGGGTGCTCTTCTTCACCTCCGGCCTTTGGTACACCTTCGCCAGCCTGCCCACGGGGCCGCGGGCCCTGATGAAATATAATCCCCTCGCCCACACCATCGAGTGGTTGAGGGACGGCGTTATCCCGGTGTTCGAGAGCGACTTCTACAATCCCTGGTTTCCGCTTTGGGTCGGGCTGATCTTCCTGACCATCGGACTCCTGATGGAATGGCTGATCGCCATCTCAACCTTCGTGGACGAGTGATCCGATGATCGAACTCGTCGAGATCGAGAAGACCTACAACACGCGCTATGGCGTCAAGAAGGTCATCAGGCCGACTAGTCTGGCCTTCTATCGGGGCGCCTCGACCGCCGTGCTGGGGCTGAACGGCGCCGGGAAGTCCACGTTGCTGCGCATGATCGGCGGGGTGGAGAAGCCCGACCGGGGTAAGGTTGTGAAAACGGTGACGGTGTCGCCGCCGCTGGGCATCACCAACACCTTTAACGGCGCCCTGACCGGGGCCGAGAACCTGAAGTTCGTCTGCCGTCTCTATGACATCGATATCAAGAAGGCCGAGGCCTTCGTCGAGGACTTCGCCGATCTAGGTCCTTATTTCCACGAGCCGGTGCGGACTTATTCGTCTGGCATGAAGGGCCGCCTCGCCTTTGGCATGAGCATGGCGGTGGACTTTCAGGTCTATCTGATCGACGAAGGTCTGAGCGCGGGGGACGCGCGGTTTCGTCAGAAGTCACGCGACGCGTTTGAGCGGCGCAAGTCGAGGTCGGACATCATCATGACATCGCACAACATGAACACGATCCGCGACTTCTGCTCGCGGGCCCTTGTCATCGATGATGGCGTGGTGACCCCATTCGAGGATCTCGACGCGGCGGAGGAATTCTACATGGAAGTGGTGGCGAGGCGTCGATGACCAGTCTGGACACTCCCGTGTCGAACGCGCGCCAGCGCACGCTTCGACGACGCACCATCCTGGCGCGCTCCGCCCTCGTCGTCATCCTCGGGCCGGCGCTGATCTATTTCCTGTACCTGCTGCTGCTGGCGCCGCCGCAGTACACCGCCACGGCGGCGTATGCGGTGCGCGGCGCCCAGTCCGGCGGCGGCGACGCCTTGAGTGCGCTCGGCCTGGTGGGCGCGACCTCGACGTCGACCGACGCCCGGATCGTGGACGACTTCATCCGCTCGCCGGCCATGGTGGAAAAGCTGCGCGCGCGCTTCGGCTTCAACGAGGCCTACTCGCGCCCGACGCTCGACCCCTTCTCATATCTTCCGCGTAGCGCCCCGCTGGAGCGAGCCACGAGCTTTTGGCGCGACAAGGTGGAGATGAGTT
>CAXBPJ010000191.1:0-4298 GCA_963977325.1 uncultured Brevundimonas sp.
CTCTTTTTGGGCAGGAGGGCCGAGGCGGTGACCCGCGCGATCATAAGCGACGCGCCGATGACCAGGGCGAGCCCGCCGCCAAAAGCCAGCACGACCGGGTTCAAGCCTTCGATGCCGCCGAGCCAGGCCACGAGAGCCAGCACAAGCGCGCCTGCCCCAAGCCCCAGCATGACCTTCGCGGCCACGCGGCCCACCCTGTCGGAAGAGCCGGACAGCGCAGCGGCAGGCGCGCCGTCCACGGCGACCTTCGACTCAATCGCCGGCGTGGCTCTGGGCGCGTCGGTCGCGCCGCGCTCGGGGTCACGGATTGTCAGCTTCATCAGCGGCGCCACCAAAAGCCCCAGCAGGCCGACCGTGATGAAGGCCGTGCGCCAGCCGTAAGTCGCCGCCAACAGGCCGCCGACCAGGGTGCCTGACGCCATGCCCAGCGGAATTCCGAAAGCAAACCCGGCGAGGGCGCGGGCCCGCTGGTGCGGCGGGAAATAGTCGGCGATCAGGGAATAGGCCGGGGCCACGCCCCCCGCCTCGCCGACGCCCACGCCCATGCGGAACAGGAACAGCTGGGTGAAGCTGCCGGCCACGCCGCACAGGGCGGTGAAACCCGACCACACCGCCAACGCGCCGGTCATGATTGTCACGCGGCTGACCCGGTCGGCCAGCCAGGCGAGGGGAATGGCGAGGGTGGAGTAGACGCTGGCGAAGGCGATGCCGCCCAAAAGGCCGAACTGGCTGTCGGACAGGCCGAATTCGGCTTTAAGCGGCGCCGCCAGGATGCCGATGATCTGCCGGTCCAGAAAGTTCAGCGTATAGACCAGGATCAGAACCGCGAGGACGTAGTATCGGTAGCCGGGCCGAACGGGCGCTGCGGGCGTGGCGTCGGTCATGATCCCTCCTCGCGCTCGTCGCGGCGCGTCGCGGCGACGCTAGCCCCCTCCCGGGGCCTGCGCCAAAGAAAAAGGGCGGCGGCCGATCGGCGCGCCGCCCTCAGGTCATCCCCTCAGGAGGAAGGTCGTCAGAACTTGAGCCCCAGGGTGGCGGTCACGGTGCGCGGCGCGCCGTAGAAGGCCACGATGGAGTCGCCGGTCAGAGCGCCCGGGAAGGTGTAGCCGCCGACCTTGTAGCGCTCGTCACCCAGATTCTTGCCGTGGACACCGAAGCTGTAGCGCCCGTCCGGCGAGGTCCAGACGGCAGAGGCGTCGAACATCCAGTAGCTGTCCTGATCCAGCAGGGGGGCCGGGGTCTCGAACTGCTGATAGGCGCCGCGATAGGCGGCCGAGGGACGCAGGTCGATGGTCGAGCCGTTCCCCAGCGCGATGGTGTAGGTGGCGGCGATGGCGCCGGTCCATTCCGGGGTGTTCTGGAAGTCGCGCTGGTCCGACACATCGACGAAACAGCCCGGCTGCGTCGGGCAGGATCCGTTCAGCGGTCCCGACGGGATATAGGCCAGGAACTCGTCGAACTGAGCGTCGATGTAGCTGACCATGCCGTTGATCACGAGCGCGTCCGACAGGCGCAGATTGCCCTCGAACTCCCAGCCGCGGATCGAGGACGAGCCGGCGTTGTCGACCACCGAGGCGACCGTGGCGCCGGCCGGATACTGGGTGGTGATCTGCTGATCCTCGTACGAGGAATCGAAGATGGCGGTGGCGAAGCTGAGCCGGTCGAAGAGCACGCCCTTCAGGCCGATCTCGTAGGTCTCGACCGTCTCGGGCTCATAGCCGTTGACGGTGTCGGGATACAGCACCGCGTCGCCGCGCATGTCGAAGCCGCCCGACTTGAAGCCCTTGCCGTACGAGGCATAGACGGTCAGGTCAGGATCGATCTCGTAGCTGAGGCTGACCCGCGGGGTGAATTCCTCGAAGGTCTTGGTGTCGGTATAGTCGGTGCGGGGTCCGCCCAGCGGAATGGCGGCGCCATTGCCGAACTCTGGGCTGCGGATGCCGAGATACTGCTGGCGGAACACCGTCCCGGTCTTCTCGTCGGACGTCCAGCGACCGCCAACGGAGGCCGACAGGCGATCGGTGAAATCGAAGGTCAGATCACCGAACACCGACCAGCTTTCCGTATCAACCGAGCCCGCCGTCAGCGTGGTCAGATTGACCAGGCCGACCACGGTGTCGAAGGCGCCGGACGCCGAGGCGTCGAGGTAATAGACGCCGAACACGCCGGACAGGCGATCGGTCTCGAACAGCGCCTGGAACTCCTGGCTGAACTGGTCGTCGTCATATTTGGCGGGGATGTCGAGGATCGGCCCCGGCAGGTTGTCGAAGTCGATGTTGCCCCGCGTCTGGCCGTCCCGATAGGCGGTGATCGACTTGAAGCTGACAACGTCCGAGGCGTCCCACTGGCCGGTCAGGCTGACGCCGTTGTTCTCGACCCGGTTGCGATCGCCCGCGCCGGCGGCGGTGTCGTACTCGTTGTCCAGGGTCGGGGCGACCTGACGGTGGCCGTGGCGGGCGTTGGAACTGTCGCGCACGGCGTCGGCGGCCAGGCGGAAGCGGCCGGCGACGACATCCTTGTTGTAGTGCTCGTTGCCCGTGTTGACGTTCTCGCCATAGCCATCCCGCAGATAGCGGGCGAAGGCGGCCGACATGGCCCACTGGTCGTTCAGGGGCGAGCCGACCTGCACCACCACGTCGCGCTGGTCATAGCTGCCGTACGAGGCGCGGATCTCGGCCTCGGTGTCGGTGATCGGGTCGGTTACGTACTTGATGGCGCCGCCGATGGTGTTGCGGCCATAGAGCGTCCCCTGCGGACCGCGCAGCACTTCGATTCGCGCGACGTCGAAGATGTCCAGAACCGCCGCCTGCGGACGCGCGATATAGACGTCATCGACATAGAGGCCGACGCCGGGGTCAAAGCCCCACAGCGGATCCTGCTGGCCCACACCGCGGATAAAGGAGATGAGGGTCGAATTCGACCCACGTGCGGCGTTGAGGGTCAGGCCGGGAGTCGAGCGGGCCAGCTCGGTGATGTCGGCGGCCCCCCGCGCCTCCAGCTGTTCGCCCGACACCGCGGTGACCGCGATCGGCACGTCCTGCAGCACCTCGGTCCGACGCCTGGCGGTGACGACGATCTCGTCTAGCTGAGTGGCCTGATCCGCCTCGGGAAGGGGCTCGATGTCCTGGGCGACCGCGCCGGCGGCCAGCATTCCCCACGCCGCGCTGGACAACAGCGCGCACTTCACAAGCCTGTTCATGTCGATCTCGACCCCTGTCTGACGTTTCCCGAAGCGCGGTTTATTCAGCGCTCAATGATTTTCTGCAGAAGTGCCGCCGGGCGCGGTTTCTGTCAAACGGTAACGCTTGCTCGAAACGCAATGTGCGCGACCGTGGGCTTCGTGTGACACTCTCGGTCGCCGAGATTGCCGCTCGGCGGAGGTCGCGATAAGCCTTCCGAATGACCTCGCCCATTCCGCTGACGGCGGCCAAATCGGCGCGCGGCCGCCCGTCCAAGGCGCGCCAGCAGGGCGACACGCGCGAGGCCATCCTGGACGCGGCCGAAGATCTGTTCTCCAAACACGGCTTCTATGGCGTGACCATTCGCGAGGTGGCGCGTGAGGCGGGCGTCGATACCGCTCTGGTGCACTACTATTTCGGCGCCAAGCGCGACCTGTTCGACGCGGTGTTCCTGAGACGGGCCGAGGTGCTGAACGCCGAGCGCATCGAGGCCATCAACCGCTATGCCGTCGAGCATGCCGGCGGCATGACCCTGGAGGGCCTGCTGGAGGCCTTCCTGACCCCGCCGTTCGAGCGGTCGCTGAGGGGTGGGCCGGGTTGGAAACACTATTCGGTGCTGGTGGCCCAGACCAACGCCAACCCCACCTTCGGCGGCGAGACCATGGCGCGCTATTTCGATCCAGCGATTCGTCGCCTGATTGAACTGATCCGGCCGCTCACACCGGGCGCGCGCGATGTCGATCTCTACTGGGCATGGCACAACCTCTCGGGCGCCCTGACTCTGACGCTGGGCGAGACCGGGCGCATCGACCGCCTGTCCGGAGGCCTCTGCCGCTCGGGCGATCTGGAGGCGGCCAGCGCCTATATGGTCCGCTTCGCCGCCGCCGGCATCCGCGCTGTTTGCGATCCTGATCGGCCGGTCGCCTTGTCTCGATAGGCGGCCGTCAGGCGGCGCCGGCCCCGCGGTGGCCCCCAGCCTCGACCGACCAGATCTTCTCGATGTTGTAGAAGGCCCGGACCTCGGGGCGGAACAGGTGCACGATCACGTCCCCGGCGTCGATCAGCACCCAGTCGCAATGAGGCAGGCCTTCTCCCCGCGCCTTGCCCATGCCCTGCTCC
>CAXBPJ010000192.1:0-4263 GCA_963977325.1 uncultured Brevundimonas sp.
AGCTTGCCCGCCGTGTGGGCGATGATCTCGTGGTCGTTCTCGAGCGTCACGCGAAAGGTGGCGTTCGGCAGCAGTTCGCTGACCGTGCCGGGAAACTCGAGCAGTTCTTCCTTGGCCATGCAGCCTCTCTCGCCCGTGTGGAAACGACAACGGCCGCGCGCGCCGGGCGGAGGCGCGAGCGACAGGGTGCGGCCCTATGCCCGAAAAACGGCGCGTAGTCGAGGCGGGGCGCCGACCGTCACGCCTTGCGCGTCACCGCCACCAGCAGGGTGAACAGCTTGCGGGCCGCCTCGTGCTCCAGGGCGATCTTGCCGGCGAGGCGCGCCTTCACCGCCTCGGCGCCTTCGTTGTGCAGGCCGCGTCTGCCCATGTCGACGGACTCGATGCGGCTGGCCGAGGCGCCGCGCAGGGCCTCGTGATAGCTCTCGCAGATCATCCGGTAATCGCGGATCACGGGCTTCAGCGGCGTCAGGGAGACCAGGTGGCCGCGCTCGTAGTCGGGGCCGGTGACCTGAACGGCGAGCTTGGTGTCCTGCAGCGACAGTCGAAGGCTAAACGGCCCGCTCTCGGCGCCCTCCGGCTTGAACCCGCCGGCCGCGATCAGGTCGGCGATGGCCCGCTGCCGGTCGCGCGTAACGTCATCGCTGGCGGCCGGAAGGCTGGCCGGATCGATCTCGACGCTCTCGAGACGATCGTCGGTCACGCCGGCTCCGGCTGGTCGTCGTCGGCGTGTTTCGGCGCGGCCTTGGCCTTGTAGGGACGGTCGAGGTCGGCCAGCACGGCGTCCAGGCACTCGACCCGCGCGCGAAGGTCGGCGCCGCCGGCGAACATCATCAGCACATCGCCGCCGGGCGGATCGCCGGCCGCGAAGTCGATGGCCAGCAGTTCCAGCTTCAAGGGCGACTCACGCTCCAGATCACGGCTGGACACCGCCTGGACGTCGCCGAACTGCAGCGCCGCGCGCACACGGGTGCCGCCGCATTCCCAGCAGAAGCGGTCCATGGAGAGGGTCAGGGTGCGCGCCTGGCGATCCCAGCGGATGTCGCCGGGCAGCATCAGCGCATCCTGAAGCGCCGCCGAGATGATCTGCAGATCCAGCTCGTCCTCGGCCAGCAGACGCAATGGCTGGATGTCGCCGCGACCCGACGGCGCCGGTGCGGCCCCTCCGGAATCAGGGCTCATCGCTCGGCCCCTCGATCCGGGTGACGGAGGCCCCGCAGTTCCCCAGCTTCTCTTCCAGCCGCTCGAAGCCGCGATCCAAGTGATAGACCCGGCTGATGGTTGTTTGACCCTCGGCGACCAAACCAGCGATAACCAGACTGACCGAGGCGCGCAGATCGGTGGCCATGACCTCGGCGCCCATCAGCGTCTCCACCCCCTGCACCCGCGCCTCGGAGCCGTGGACCGTGATGTCGGCGCCCAGCCGGTTGAGCTCCGGCGCGTGCATGAAGCGGTTCTCGAAGATGGTCTCGGAGAAGACGCTCTGGCCTTCGGCGGTGGTCATCAGGGCCATGAACTGGGCCTGCAGATCGGTGGCGAAGCCGGGATAGACCTCGGTGGTGATGTTGACGGCCTGAAGCCTTTGCGACGGGTCGCGGCGGACGGTCAGGCTGTTCTCGCCCTCGGTGACCTCGACGCCCGCGTCACGCAGGCGGGCGGTCAGGGCGGTCAGAAGTTGGGGGCGCACCCGGGTCAGGGTGACCTCGCCGCCGGCCATGGCCCCGGCCACGGCATAGGTCCCGGCCTCGATCCGGTCGGGGATCACCGGCCAGTCCGCGCCGGACAGGCTGGTCACGCCGGTGATGGTCAGGGTCGCGGTGTCTATCCCGTCGATCTTCGCGCCCATGGCGGTCAGGCAGCGGGCCAGGTCGCCGATCTCCGGCTCCATGGCGGCGTTGTTCAGCACCGTCGTCCCCTGGGCCAGGACGGCGGCCAGCAGGGCGTGCTCAGTCGCGCCCACCGAGACGAAGGGGAAGGTGATCTCCGCCCCGCGCAGACCGTTCGGGGCCTGGGCCGAGACATAGCCCTCCTCCAGCTCGATCGCCGCGCCCAGGGCCGACAGGGCATGCAGGTGCAGATCGACCGGCCGCGCCCCGATGGTGCAGCCGCCGGGCAGGGACACCCGCGCATGGCCGGTGCGCGCCACCAGCGGCCCCAGCACATTGAACGAGGCCCGCATCTGGCGAACCAGTTCGTAAGGGGCGAAGGTGGAGGTGATCTCGCGCGCGTCGAACAGGGTCTCGGAGCCGTCCGGTCCCTCCCGCTCGTCGACCGCCACGCCCAGCCGGCGCAGCAGTTCGCCCAGGAAGCGGGTGTCGGCCAGGCGCGGCATGTTGGTCAGGCGCAGCGGCTGATCGGTCAGCAGCGACGCAGCCATCAGCTTGATGGCGGAGTTCTTGGCGCCGCTGATCGGGATCTCGCCGTTCAGCCGCGCGCCGCCCTGGATGGCGATACGGTCCATGTCGTCCTTCGGCCGCGTCGCCGGTTGGGAAGGGGATGAGGGAGCGGCGCGGTCGGCTATCTAGCGCGGCTCGGCCCCGTCGGAAAAGGGCGCGGCGTCGTCCGGCGACGGCTTTTCCTTCGGCGCCTGCCCGGCGGCCTTACGGCGGCGCAGATTGGCCCGCAACGCCTGAGCCAGACGCTCGGCCTTCCGGTCGGCGGCGGTTTTTGGCGAGGTGTCGCGGGTGCTCATGGGAGCAATCAGAGCGCCCGGAAGGTTTTCGATCAAGTCGGGGAATTTGGGGTTTCCCCCGCCGACCTCATTGGCTATAGGGCCGCTTCCTCAGATTTCGCCGCCGTAGCTCAGTGGTAGAGCGCATCCTTGGTAAGGCTGAGGTCGTGGGTTCGATTCCCCCCGGCGGCACCACTCTGAAACGAAAACCCCGGTCCTCGCGGCCGGGGTTTTTGCTTGCTGATCCATCTTCACCGCTTGCCGGCTTCGCGGGCGAGGATGTCATTGATTCGGGTTTGCCAGCCTGGGCCTGTGCTCTTGAAATAGGCCAGCACATCCGGATCGAGACGGAGGGAGACGACCGGCTTTGGTGACGGGCTGCGAGGCCGACCTGGCGGACGACGAAATGCCGCCTTCACATGGTCAGGCAGATGTTCTGCCGACTTGGCGCGAGCGAAGTCCGCCTCGGTCCACTCCGGATTGTCGCGGTCGGTGACGTCAATCTTGCGGGACATATCGCTTCATCTCCTTGGCGTGAGCGCGGCGCAGGCTGATGGCCCGAACGACGCCGCCGCGGTCGGCGAACACCAGACAATGAGGTTGGCCATCAAGGCGCCCGTACGCGCGATAACGCACCTCGCCGTAGTCATGTCGGTCGTCGATGACGAAGACCATTGGTTCGAAATCCTCGGCGCGAGCAAGTGACAATCAGTGCTTGGCGAGGTTCGCGAAGTCCTTGGACTCATCGAACTCGATCATGGGTTTATGTAATACGAAAACCCCGTCGGATCAAGTCAGCGTTCGGCAGGTGAGACCAGCCTCAGGCCGCCGCCATGACGCTCTGGAACAGGGTCGCGCCATCGGCCGAGCCCAGTTCGGCCTCGAAGGCCCGGTCGGGGTGGGGCATCATGCCCAGGACGTTGCCGCGCGCGTTCTGGACGCCCGCTATGTCGTTCACTGATCCATTGGGATTGTCGACATAGCGGAACACCACCTGGCCCTCGCCTTCGATCCTGGCCAGGGTTTCGGCGTCGGCGAAGAAGTTTCCGTCGCCGTTGCCCTGGGTCATCACCACCTCGCGCTGGCCCTGATAGCCGGCGGTGAAGCGGGTCTGGCCGTTGGCGACGGTCAGGCTGATGGGCTTGCACACATATTTCAGTCCGGCGTTCCGCAGCAGGGCGCCCGGCAGCATTCCGGCCTCGCAGAGGATCTGGAAGCCGTTACAAATGCCGACGACAGCGACGCCGTCGTCGGCGGCCTTTTTCACCACCTGCATGATCGGCGACTGGGCCGCCATGGCGCCGCAGCGCAGATAGTCGCCATAGGAAAAGCCGCCCGGCAGGATGATCAGGTCGAGACCTGAGGGTAGCTCGGTCTCGCCGTGCCAGACCATTTCCACCCGCTCGCCGGTCGAGCGTTCGACGGCGACCTTGCAGTCGCGATCGCAGTTGGATCCGGGAAAGACGATGACGGCGGCTTTCGTATTGGTCGGCATGGCGGGGGATCAGCCTTCGGCGATATCGACGGAAAAGTTCTCGATCACCGTGTTGGCCAGAAGCTTCTGGCACATGGCCTCCACGGATTCCTTGGCC
>CAXBPJ010000193.1:0-4223 GCA_963977325.1 uncultured Brevundimonas sp.
CGCGCTTCCACGGAGGCGCGCCCATGAGCCACCAGCCTCTGCGCGAAACGCCCCGCGTCGTCGCCCCATCCTTCCGCTGGGTGTCGCGGCTGATCCTGTCGCTGGAGCACAGCTTCCAGCGCGCCAAGGCCGCCGGCCGGGCCGAGGAGGACACCCGGGTCCGCATCTTCCTGATCCGCATCGTCTTCGGCGCCCTGTTCGTCGGGCTGTCGGCCGGAGCGGTGAACTCCGCTCTGTTCCGGGGCGAGGCTCCGAGCTTCGGCGCCGGCTCGCCGGGCGCGGTGTCGCGCGCCGACCTCGTCGATCGCAACGGCCAACTCCTGGCCTCCAACATCGAGCACCACGGCCTGTTCGTCGATCCGGCCGAGGTCTGGGATCGCGAGCTGGCCACGACCCAGCTGAAACGCGCCCTGCCCAAGCTGTCGGACAGCCGCCTGCGTCGCGTCATGTATGGCGAGCGCCGCGCCATGGTCATCGGCGGCCTGACACCCCAGGAAAAGGCCCGAGTCCACGCCCTGGCCCTGGGCGGGATCAGCTTCGAGCCCGAGGACCGCCGCGTCTATCCGCTGGGTCCCTCCGCGGCCCATGTGATCGGCCTGACCGAGCAGGGCGGCAAGGGCCTGTCCGGCGCCGAGGCCGCCTTCGACGCCGACATCCGCGCCGCCGGCCGCATGGGCGAGCCCTTCGCCCTGTCCATCGACCTGCGCGTTCAGGGCGTGCTGGAGAATGAGCTGCGCGCCGCCGCAGAGACTAACGGGGTCAAGGGCGCCGTCGGCATCGTCACCAATGCCTCGACCGGCGAGATCCTGGCCCTGGCCAGCTATCCCGAGTTCGACCCGAACGACCGTTCGGCGCCGATGGACGCCCGACTGAACCGCGCCGCCGCCGCCCACTACGAGATGGGTTCGGTGTTCAAGAGCTTCACCGTGGCGGCGGGCATCGACGCCGGCTACGCCGATCTCGACACCACCTTCGACGCCTCCGACCCGCTCAAGATCGGCAGCCGCTCGATCACCGATTTCCATGCCCAGAACCGGATCATGACGCTGGAGGTGGTGTTCATCCACTCCTCCAACATCGGCACCTCGCGCCTGGCCGTGGAGATGGGGCCGGCGGTGATGAAGAGCTATTTCGAGAAGCTCGGCCTGCTGGACGCCACGCCGGTGGAGCTCAAAGAATCCGCCGCGCCGGTCACGCCGCGCAACTGGACCGACACCACCCTGGCCTCGCTGTCCTTCGGCTACGGCCTGATGGCCACGCCGCTCCAGGCCGTGGCCGCCACGGGCGCCCTGGTTAACGGCGGTGAGTTCGTGCCTCTGTCGCTGAGGAAGGGCGGCCAGCAGGGCGGCCGTCGCCGCGCCGTCAGCCCCCAGACCTCGGCCGCCATCCTGAAGTTGATGCGCGCCAATGTGATCAAGGGCTCGGGCGGCCGTGCCGACGCCCCCGGCCTTCGCGTGGGCGGCAAGACCGGCTCGGCCAACAAGCTGGTGAACGGCCGCTACAGCTCGGTCCACGCGCTCGGCTCCTTCGCCGGGGTCTTCCCGACGGACGGCCCGGCCGACACTCCCCGCTACGTCGTCTTCATCCTGATGGATGAGCCGGCGCACTATCCGCGCACCGGCGGCTTCGTCGCCGCTCCGGCGGTCGGCCGGGTGATCGATCGCTCCGCCGCCTTCCTAGGCGTGGAGCGCGCCGCCGACCGCTGGCGCACCGCCACGGGCGAAAAGATTCCCCAGCCCGAAGACCTCGTGGAGGCGGCTCGATGAGCGCCGTCGCCGTCACGCGCGAGCCGGGTGTGCGCCTGTCCGACCTGCTGAAGCGGGACGTGGCCTCCGATCCCGTGATCACCGACGTCACCGCCGACAGCCGCCGGGTCGGCCCCGGGGCGCTGTTCGCCGCCCTGCCGGGCGCGCAGTCCGACGGCCGCGCCTTCATCCCCCAGGCCCTGTCCCAGGGCGCCGCGGCCATCTTGGCTCCTCAGGACACCGCCGAGGGGACCGCTCCGGTTCTGGTCACCGCGCTGGATGTGCGCCGGTCCTATGCGCTCGCCGCCCACGGCTTCCACGGCGCCCAGCCCAAGGTCTGCGTCGCCGTCACCGGCACCAACGGCAAGACCTCCGTCGCCGCCTTCTGCCGCCAGATCTGGGCCGCGCTCGGCCGGTCGTCGGCGAGCATGGGGACGCTCGGCGTCATCACCCAGACGGGTAACGTTAATCAATCATTGACGAGCCCCGGCCTGACCAGCCTCGACGCCGCTGACAACGCCCGCATTCTGGCCGACCTGGCGGGGCGCGGCGTGACTCACCTGTGCCTCGAGGCCTCGTCCCACGGGGTCGATCAGCGCCGCATCGACGGGGTCCAGCTGAAGGCCGCCGCCTTCACCAACCTGACCCAGGATCACCTCGACTATCACGGCTCGATGGACGCCTATCAGGCGGCCAAGCTGAGACTGTTCGACACCCTGCTGCCGCGCGGCCGCACTGCGGTGCTCAATGCCGATTCCGGTGAGTACTCCCGCTTCGCCGCTGCCAGCATCATGGCCGGCCTGTCGATCATGGGCGTGGGCGAACGGGGCCGCGACCTGACCCTGATCGAACGCCGGGCTGTGCCGGAGGGGCAGCGCCTGACCCTCGATCTGCGCGGTCGCACGGTCGAGGTGCTGCTGCCGCTGGCCGGCGCCTTTCAGGCCTCGAATGCCCTGGTCGCCGCTGGTCTGTGCATCGCCGGGGGCGAGGACGCCGAGGCCGTGGTCGGCGCGCTGGAGAGCCTCCAGGGCGCGCGCGGCCGCATGGAGCGCGTGCCCGGCGGCGGCGCGGGGGAAGTCTATGTCGACTACGCCCACACCCCCGACGGTCTGCAGACCGTGCTCCAGGCCCTGCGTCCCCACGCAACCGGGCGGCTGATCGTCGTGTTCGGCTGCGGCGGCGACCGCGATCGGGGCAAGCGCCCTCTGATGGGCCAGATCGCCGCCTCCATGGCCGACGTCGCCATCCTGACCGACGACAATCCCCGGTCCGAGGATCCCGCCGCCATCCGCTCCGAGGTGAGGGCCGGAGCGCCCGGCTTGATCGAGATCGGCGACCGCCGCGCCGCCATCCGCGAGGCCGTCCACATGATGGGCGACGGCGATGTGGTGGTCGTCGCCGGAAAGGGGCATGAACAGGGCCAGATCGTCGGGGGAATCACCCACCCCTTCGACGACGCGACCGAAGCCGCAGAGGCCCTGAAGGACGCCGAGTGATGGCTGGACATCTGGCGCCGCCGGGCACGACGGGGACTGGGGGCAGGGGGGCAAGCCCCGTTTCCAACCCGAAATTCATCCGCCTCCCCGGCGAAGGCCGGGGCCCAGATTCACACGCAGGCGACAGCCTGTTCGAGCACAGACAGCGCGAAACTGTCCAACGTCTCGCTATGTCATCTGGACCCCGGCCTTCGCCGGGGAGACGGGCGAGGGCGAGCCGGATCTTGGGACATCATCCATGAAGCCGCTCTGGACCGGGGCGGAGATCGCCGCCGCGACGGGCGGGCGGCTTATCGGAGACGATTTCGCCGTCTCGGGCCTGACCTATGACAGCCGCGAGATCGGGCCCGGCCAGCTGTTTCTGGCGCTGAAGGGCGCGCGCGACGGCCACGACTTCGCCGCCGGCGCCTTCGCCAGCGGAGCGGCCGGCGCCCTGGTCGACCACCGGGTGGAGGGCGGGCCCCAGGTGGTCGTCGCCGACACCCTGAAAGGCCTCGAGGCCCTGGGCGCCACGGCCCGCACCCGGGCCCATCTGCGTGGCGCCGTCACCGGCTCGGTCGGCAAGACCA
Source organism: uncultured Brevundimonas sp. (assembly GCA_963977325.1). Classification (GTDB taxonomy): domain Bacteria; phylum Pseudomonadota; class Alphaproteobacteria; order Caulobacterales; family Caulobacteraceae; genus Brevundimonas. The sequence goes on from CAXBPJ010000193.1 coordinate 3,811, forward strand.
GCGTGACCCAGGCGATCAAGGCCGGCCTAGACCGCGCCGGGCCCGCCCATGCCTCGATCAAGAGCTACAACAACCACATCGGCGTGCCCCTTACGCTGGCCCGCACCCCGCGCGGGACCGAGCGGGCGGTGTTTGAGATCGGCATGAACGCGCCCGGCGAGATCGCGCCCCTGGCCCGCATGGTCCAGCCGCACGCCGCCTGCGTCACCACTATCGGCCCGGTCCATGTCGAGGGCTTCTCCGACGGCGAGGCGGGCATCGCGGCCGAGAAGGCGGCGATCTTCGAGGGCCTGTCTCCGGGCGGCATCGCCGTCATCAACCTCGACACGCCCTGGACCGAGGTTCAGGTCGCGGCCGCCGAGGCCCGCAAGGCCGAGGTCTGGGGCTTCGGCCGCGCCGCGTCCGCCCGCGCG
>CAXBPJ010000194.1:0-4206 GCA_963977325.1 uncultured Brevundimonas sp.
ACCACGTCGTCGACCGAGCCATGCACGCGCGCGTCCGGCGCGACGGCGCGGGCCAGGCGGGCATTCACAGGCGTGGGGGCGGCCTCGACCATGGTCCTGGTGCGAACCGCGGACAGGGCCGTCAGTTCCGGAATCAGCGAGGCTTCCGGCAGGTTCTTCCAGTACCGTTTGGGCATCTCGCCCTGCATGGTTTTGGTCTTCAGCCGCGCCGGATTGAAGGTCGAGGCGTAATAGGTCTTCCAGTAGTCCTCGATGGCGTCGCCGTCCGGCGCCATATCGCGTGTCGCCGGGGGGCCGAAGCTCAGAACCTCGCCATTCCAGGATGCAGACCCGTCCGGCGTCAGGATCGACCAGCGCATGGTCGCGAACCGTCTCACGAAGAAGCCTGCGGTTTTCTCCAGCACGCGGTGCGCGGGCTCGAACCATGCCACCCACGCTTCGCCGGACTGATCTTCGACCCGCCGAAAGCGAACGAAAGCCTTCATCTTGTGACTGGCCCGACTGACGTTCTTGGCTCGTTCCAGGGCGTCGGCCACATCCCGGTCTGTGGTGATGCGCATCAGCTTCGGCTCGTCGCGCAGCCGCCACAGCAGCCGCTACATCAGATCGAACCGATCCGCCGACCGATGCAGGATGACCTCGCCCGCCAAGTCGAGAAACGTTCTGGGCACGGCGAAGGCCGCCGTCGGACCTGGCGCTGCGTCGGCGGAACTCTCCTCGATGTGATCCAGCAATCCGCCCTGGCCACTGCCCGCCACCCGGAACCGGGCGTTCTCAGGCGCCACGCCCGCCAGTCGCAAGCGACGCGCGGCGGCTCGCCAGCCGTCGATGTCGATCTCGTGGCCCAGGGTCTCGACGCGCATCAGAACAGGCTCAACTGTTCCGGAGGCCGCTCCGGCGCGATCCGCTGGCGCAAATCGACGGCGTCGGTCAGTCCCCCGGGCGTCCAGTCCAGTGTGGTGATGAAGGCTCGCACCTTGTCCACCGATCGCGTCAGCCGCCCGACATCTTCAAGCCGCAACGCCTTCCAGCGTCGCACCTGGATCATCCGGTTGACCGACTTCACCCCCAGACCCGGCACCCGCAACAGCATTTCGCGCGGCGCGGTGTTCACATCGACCGGGAATTGTTCGCGGCTGTTCAGCGCCCAGGCCAGCTTGGGATCGATGGCCAGATCCAGCATGCCGTCAGTCGCCGACTGCCCGATCTCTGGGGCCGAGAAGCCGTAGAACCGCATCAGCCAGTCGGCCTGATACAGCCGGTGCTCCCGCATCAGCGACGGCCGCCGAATCCGGAATGGGGCTGAATGCCGAATAATAGACGCGCTTCAGACCGTAGCCGCCATACAGAGACGCGCTGCGCGCCATGATCTCGGTGTCCGGCGCTCCGTCCGCCCCCACGATCAGCTGGGTCGACTGGCCCGCCGGCGCGAACTTCGGCGGCCGCGCGCGATCTTTCTTCTGCGGTCTGGCCGCCTCGACCTTCAACCGCACCTGACCCATGGCCTTTTTGATGACGCCCGGATCCTTCTGCGGCGCCAGCCTCAGGATCGCCTCATCGCGCGGCAGTTCGATATTGGCCGACAGCCGGTCGGCGTAAAGCCCCGCTTCCTCGACGAGCAGCGGATCGGCCTCAGGGATAAGCTTCAGATGAATATAGCCGCGGAATTGGTGGTCCTCGCGCAGGCTCTTCGCCACCCGCACGAGCTGCTCCATCGTGTAGTCGCCCGAACGAATGATGCCCGACGACAGGAACAGTCCCTCGATATAATTCCGCCGGTAGAAGTCCAGCGTCAGCTTGACCACCTCCTCGACCGAAAAGCGCGCGCGCTCCACGTTCGACGAGACCCGATTGATGCAATAGGCGCAGTCGTAGATGCAGAAGTTGGTCAGCAGGATCTTGAGCAGGGAAACGCACCGCCCGTCCGGCGTATAGGCGTGACAGATGCCCATGCCTTCGGTCGAGCCCAGCCCTTTGCCGTCCGAAGAGTTGCGCTTGCTGGTCCCGGATGAGGCGCACGACGCGTCGTATTTGGCGGCATCCGCGAGGATCGAGAGCTTGCGCCGAAGGTCGAGCTGGGCCATCCGTTCATGCTATGTTCCCGGTAAGCGCGAGTCCAGCGTAGCCGTTTGACCACGCTGGATTTTTTGTGGCGCCTCAGCCGATCGCGCCGACGCAGCCGTCCTCGCCCACCGGAATGCCGGCCTCGACCAGCGACAGGGTCCAGCCGTGGTGGGTGTGCAGACCACGGCGACGCGCCCGACCCTCGCCGGCGTCGCCTCCGGCCTGGACCAGCACACGCGGGCCTGACGGCAAGGCGACCGGGTCGATGCGGCCGACCGCCAGGCTGGACGGGATCGGGCCGTCGCCGAAGCCGTCGAACACGGACAGCATCGACCAGTCGCGTCTCAGGCCGATCCACCAGGGCTCGGCGTGGTTGATGGCCAGGACGGCGACTCCGCCGCCGTCCGCCGCCTGAGCAAGAGCGGCCTCGGGGCTTCGGGCCATTCTGATGGCGGCGGCGCGGCCGAAGCGGCGGCGGGCGCCGTCATAGGCCAAGGCAGGTTCGGTCGGCGACCAGACCGCGACCCTGAGCTCGCCCTGCCGCGCTAGGCCCCAGCCGACGATTTCGCGCCACAGGCCGGCGACGGCCTGGCGGGTATCCTCTGAGGCCTGGCCGGTCATGCGGTCCAGCACGGCCTGCTCGCGATCCGGCCGCAGCTTGGCGTGGGGGCCGTCCGGCGCGCCCTTGGCCCGACCGACACGCGACGCAAGGGCAAGCCGTCGCTCGAACAGGGCCAGCATCTGGTCGTCCAGATGGTCGATCTCGAGCCTGAGGGCGTCGAGCGTCATGGGATCGGAAGCGCCGGCGCCCTGGATGAGACGGGGCCATCGGGCCTGGGCGGACTCCGCGCGGCGGGGGGCGGAAGATGTGGTCATGAGCGGAAATACCGGAGAAAGGCTTGAACGACAGTCGATGGGCGAAAGGCCGCTCCGTCTGGGAGCGGTCGCCGGCGAGGCCATCAGGTCAGTGTGTCGCCCGACGCCTCAGCCGGCGTATCGAAAGCCGAAGCCAAAATAGAACACGGCCGCGCGCGAGGCGGTGGAAAGCTCGACGATCGAGGCGCGCGGGGCGGTCATGGGTCGGTCCGGTTCTGCCGGGGGCGGACCCAATCGGCCCGCCTGACCTTTCAGACGCAAGGATCGTGCGCGGTCAAGCGTTCTGGGCGCATAACAGGACAAAACGCGTGCGATTGTCGGCGTTATCCTGAACATCGTGTCTCAGAATCGACAGTCCATAGACTGCCGCCGCCGCCGAAGGGGCGACGGCGGCGCGGCTGCGGTCGCCCGCCTCGGCCACCGCGCGAGCCGCCCCGGCGGTGTCGAAGGCTTCGACTGGCTGGACGCCCAGCTGGCCCAGGGTACGGACACACTGGCGCAGCGCCACCGGATGGCTCTCGGCGGTGCGGATGTCGGACAGGCGCACGCCCTCGACCCCCATCAGGGCCAGTCGGATCGGCCGCCACACCTCGCTGATCGTGGTCAGGTGCGACGCCTCGACCAGGCCGGCGGCGGGATCCACCCGGCCGATCGTCGTGTTCTCGACCGGGATCAGGGCGCAGCCGCAGTCGCCTGTCCTCACCGCCTCCAGCGCCTCCTCGAAGGTCGCGAACGGCACGGCCTCGTCCCACGGCCGGAGTTCGGCGCAGGCCTCGTGCGAAAAGGCCCCCGGCGCGCCCTGATAGGCGACGCGGCCGCCGCCCGGCTGTTGTTCGGTCTGATCGGCGTCGGTCATCTCGGCGCTCCGTGTCGGGACCAGTAAACACACGGTCCATCAAGGCGAAAGTGCGGTCTTCTCATCCCCGTCCGCAGGAATGGTGAGGTGGCGCGGCGCAGCCGTGATGGAGGGGCGCGACGGCGCAGCCGGCGCTCGTGGCAAGAGGCCCCTCCACCGCTACGCGGTCCCCCTTCCCAATCGCTGCGCGACAGGGAGGAGAGGATCAAAGGAAGCTGTAGGGATCGACATCAACCGTCAGCCTGACCGAGCTCGGGATCTTCACCCGGGCCAGCCAGGCCCGCAGGAAGGCCTGCAGATCGACATCGCGGTCGGCGCGGACCAGCAGGCGCTTCCGCCGCCGCCCCCGCACCAGGGCCAGCGGCGCGTCCGCCGGCCCATAGACCTCCAGCCGCTCGGCGTTGGGGATT
>CAXBPJ010000195.1:0-4200 GCA_963977325.1 uncultured Brevundimonas sp.
GCGCCACTGCCAGCCGCTCTCGCGGGCCGTGGAGCGGGTATAGGGGGTCAGCGGGCTGACGCTGGCGCAGGGGACCGCCACGGCCCGGTCGGCCGGCAGCCACTCGGTCCAGTCGTCATAGCCGGCCTTGAGCGCGCCTTCGATCATCAGACCCCGAAAGCCCGAGCAATCGATGAACAGGTCGCCCTCGACCACGTCCCCGTGCTCAAGCCTGACGCCGGTCACGCGATCATCGGGCGCGCCCTGAATGACTTCGACCACTTGGCCCTGCACGCGCCGCACGCCCCGCGCCTCGCACCAGCCGCGAAGATACTTGGCATAGAGGCCGGCGTCGAAATGATAGGCCCAGACCAGCGGTCCAATCCGGCCTCTGTCGGTTGCCTCGGGGCGATCAAACCGGTTCAGCCGCGCGGCCCTGGCGTTGAGGGAATGGTCCCACAGGTCCGAGCCATCGCCGTCTTCAAACGCGCGAAGCCAGTATTGATGAAAGCTCAGTCGTCCGACCGGGAGGCCCACCTCGCCGAAGGCGTGCAGATAGCGGTGGCCGATCCGGGTCCAGTCGACGAACTCGATCCCGAGCTTGATCGAGCCTTCGGTGGCGGCGAGGAATTCGTCCTCGTCCAGGCCCAGAAGAGTGTTGAACAGGCGGATGGCCGGGATGGTGGCCTCGCCCACGCCCACCGTGCCGATCGCTTCGGACTCGACGAGCGTCACGTCCAGCAGATCGCCGAACACCCGTTTCATGGCGGCGGCCGCCATCCAGCCGGCGGAGCCTCCGCCGACGACGACCAGTTTGCGGATGGTAGGCGTCATGGGCGCTTCACCGCGCAGCGGCGCTCAGGCAGCGCCGAGGCCCTGGCGGATATTCCGTCAGGGCCTCGATACGCCACAGGCATCAGAAGCGGTAGTTGATGCCGAACAGATAGGTTTTGCCATAGACCTGATAATCGATGGCCCGGCGCGGGGTTTGATCGATGGTGACGAACGGTTCGTCGGTCAGGTTGTTGCCCTGCAGCAGCACCGACAACCCTTCCAGCGGGCCCGACTGGAATTCGTATCCGATCTGGGCGTCGATGACCGACTCCTCTCCCACGAAGCGGAAGGTGCGGCCATTGCCGAATCCGGCGACCTCTCCCAGGAAGTCGGACCGATAGCGGTTGGAAACCCGCGCCTGGAAGCCATACCGCTCGTAGTAGAGCGTCACGTTCGACACCTTCTCCGACAGGCCTTCGATCGGTCGGGACGGATTGCCCGGCTCGGGCTGAATTTCCGATGAGGTGTCGGAATAGCTCGCCACCAGTCCGAAGCCTTCCAGCGGCGGGAAGAAGTTGCCGAACGGAATGGAGGCCGCGACCTCGATGCCCTGGATGACACCGCCCTCGCCGTTCTGCGGCGAGTTGTAGAGGCCTAGCCGTGACGCCGGCTCCTCGCCCGGGATCGGGAAGCCGGTGAAGTCGAACGTCACATTCTGGTTGAAGATGTAGGTCCGCAGATCCTTGTAGAAGGCGGCCAGAGAGATGTAGGCGCCCGGCCCGAAGTAGTGCTCGTAAGAGATGTCGAACACGTCGGCTTCCCAGGGCCGAAGACGAGGATTCCCGCCGTTTCCGCCGAAGTAGGCTTGGTTGATGTCGGTCGAGTTCAGATTGGTCGGGTTGTAAAAGAAGTTCTGGCTGCCGCGCATCTGGTCGAGCCTTGGGCGCGCCTGGACGCGGGCCGCCGCGAAGCGAAGCACGTCGTTGTCGCCGAGCTGGAAAATCAGGTTCGCGCTGGGCAGGAAGTCGGTGTACTCGTCACCATCTTCGACGGCGGTCGTCGGCGCCGGGGAGTTGACGTCGGGAGCCGGCGCGGTGGCGAAGCCGGACCCGGTCTGGTCAACATTATGGATCTGGAAGCCCGCGTTGCCGGTCATGCGGATCCAGCTGTTCAGATCCTGATCGAAATTGGCCTGCCAATACAGCGAGGCGATATCCTCGGTGACCACCCAGTTCTTGGACACCACATCGAAGTTCGGATTTCGGTTGGCGTCCAGGACACCTGAATCGAGCACGCAGGCCGTGTCGTAGCTGATCATGTCGAAGCCGAGGAAGCGGATGCTCGTCGGATCGAGCAGGCATTCGCTCGGGATCGCCACCTGCTGGGCCCCGTTGGCCGGCTGCAGGAAGAATTCGTCGGCGACAAAGCTCTTGTCGCGGCTGGACAGGTTGGCGCCGAATTCGACGGAGGAGATGAAGCCGGCGTCGAGCTGACCTTCCACGGTGAGGCGGACGGCGTTCAGTTCATCGTCCGTGGTCGGCGAGTTCAGATAGCCGGCCTGGACGCGATTGCCGCCCCAGCCCTTGGGATCGGTGAGGAAAATCTGGCTTGGATCGGCATAATCCACACCGATGTCGAAGGACGCCACGCCACGCTCGTCGATCGTGTAGGTGATGTCCGTATTGGCCCCAGCTCCGGCGTACCCTGTGCCCGAATAGGACTCGATGATCTGGTCGGTGCGATCAACCTTCGAGTGGCTCAGATCGGCGATGACGGCCCAGTTGTCGTTCAGCTGGAAGCGGAAATTGGCGCCCAGCGCCAGGGTTTCGGCCTCCCGGGTGTTGAGGTCGTTGCGGACGACGGGATCGACGTTCGTAAAGGTCGCCTGGGTGACCAGATTGTCCTCGACGGTGGCCGACCCGGCTTCGAGGCGCTCCTGCACACCATTGCCGGCGCCCCACCACAGCGGGATTTCGATGCCCCGCAGGATCTGCGTGTTCTCGAATTTTGAATAGAAGGCGTCGAAAGTGGCGCTGAATCGTTCGTTCGGATCCCACTGCAGCACGCCCATGTAGCCGTCGCGCTCGACCAGGCCCGATTGCGCATAGGGCTTGGCGCCGCCAAGGATCGGCACGCCGATGACGTTTTCATACCCCGGCGCGGGGTTGCCGGCGCCGTCACAGGTGTAGGGGGTCACGCCGTCGAAATTCAGCGTGCGGCAATCCACAGTCGGATAGCCCCAGGAGTTGTAGCGCTCGTTCTGGTAGGGAGTCTCCATATGGGCGTAGCCCAGAGTGACGCCCAGGGTGTTGTCGAAGAACTGATCAATATAGGAAATGGAGTAACGGTTGCCCGTGTCCTCGGCGCCGGCGACCAGGCTATCGAGGTCATTCATCTCGTAGCGATAGTTCATCGCCAGGGCCTGACGGCCATACTCCAGAGGGCGAACCGTCCGCAGGTCGACCGTGCCCGCCAGGCCCTGACCGACCAGCATGGCGTCTGGGGTCTTGTAGACGACCACGGAACCCAGCAGCTCCGACGGGAACTGATCGAACTCGACGCCGCGGTTGTCGCCCGTGGTGACCTGCTCGCGGCCGTTCAGCAGGGCGGTGGTGAAGTCAGGACCAAGGCCGCGAACCGAGATCACCTGGGCCCGGCCATCCAGGCGCTGAGCGGTAATGCCCGGCAGGCGGGCGATCGACTCGGTAATCGATTGATCCGGCAGCTTGCCGATGTCCTCGGCGGTGACGACCTCAACGATCGAGGTCTCGTTGCGCTTCTGGTTCACCGAATTCTGAATCGCCGCGCGAATGCCGGTGACCACGATCTCCTCGAGCTCGGTGGCCTGCTCGTCCTCATCCTCGCCGACCGGCGGCTGCGCAGCCGCCTGGGCATGGGCGATTCCACCCAGCGACAAAGTCAGGGCCAAAACCCCGGCGCCGGTCATCAGGCGCACGCGTGCGGACGTGGAACGGTCGATCATCTCATCCTCCCTGCCGGCGCCCGCGATTCTAGTTGCGGCGGGTCGAGCTTCGGCGTTGGCAAAGATTGCGCAAAAACGCAGCAACCTGGCAAGCGGGAAATCGGCTTCAAAAAGGAAACCTTTTTCACTTGCGAACTGCGGTGAAAATACTATTGTAAAACAATGGCGCAGAACGACGTAATGTGACTTTCCTGCGACATCTCGCGGCTTGACACCAAGGCCGGTCGTTGCAAATGTTTGCAGACGCCTCGCGTCGAACGCAGACAATGAGCGGGCCCGAAGAGGCTCGCCGGGAAGGAAACGATGTCATTCAAGCGCCGTATGGCCGCAGCGCTGCTGGCGACCACCTGTCTCGTCTTCGCTCCCGCCTTCGCCCAGGATCAAACCGGCGGCGTTCATCCGTCATCGGCCCTGGGCGATCCCGGTGATTTTCGTTCGCGCCCGCCATCGGACGAGGCGATCTA
>CAXBPJ010000196.1:0-4195 GCA_963977325.1 uncultured Brevundimonas sp.
CTTTGGCCGATCTGGTCGAGGCGACCGTGGGGTGCTGAACAAGCCTCTCCCAGCGGGAGAGGGTTTGAGCGCACGATGGCGCAGCCATCGTCCTTGCGCGACCCGCAGGGCGGCGTGAAGCGTCAAAGGGTGAGGGCGTTCGCTCTACTATGGCCCGCATCGTAACCCCTCATCCGACCCGCTTCGCGGGCCACCTTCTCCCCGAGGGAGAAGGAAGGCTATTAAGGTCGCCATGCCCGCCTTCGTCACCGATCTGACCCGCGAGGTCTTCCGCCTGTGGCGCGAGTTCTACTGGCTGCCCGAGGGGGTGGTCATATCGACCATCGTGGCGGTCTTCGTCTTCGCTGGCTGGGCGGCCAATCAGATCGTCTTCGCCCTGCTGAAGTTCGCCGTGCGCAAGCAGGACGTCTTCTGGCGCGGCATCGTCAGCCGGGCGCGGCTGAAGGTCCGCATCGTGGTGATGATCCTGGCGCTGGGCCTGGCCGTCACCGTCTCGCCGCTGGACCCCGATCCGTCGCTGTGGATCCGCCAGACCCTGCTGTTCCTCCTGGTGCTCACCCTCGGCTGGATGCTGGTCGGGGCGGTCGACATGTGGGCCGTGGTCTATCTGCGCCGCTTCAACATGGAGACCGAGGACAATCTGATCGCCCGGAAGCATGTCACCCAGACGCGCATCCTGCAGCGCGTCGCGGCCCTGCTGATCGGCGTCATCACCCTGGGCCTGGCGCTGCTGACCATCCCCGAGGTCCGCCAGTGGGGGCTCAGCCTGCTGGCCTCGGCGGGCGTCGTCGGCATCATCGCCGGCCTCGCGCTCCAGCCCTTCCTGACCAACATGATCGCCGGCGTTCAGATCGCCACCGCCCAGCCGATCCGCATCGACGACGCCGTCATCGTCGAGGGGGAGTTCGGCAACATCGAGGAGATCACCTCGACCTATGTCGTTGTCCGCCTCTGGGACTGGCGGCGGATGATCCTGCCGCTCAGCTATTTCATCACGACGCCCTTCCAGAACTGGACGCGCGAGAACACGCGGCTGATGGGCTCGGCCTTCCTCTATGTCGACTACGAGGCCCCGATCGAGCGGCTGCGCGAGGGGTTCGAAGCCATCGTCCGCGCCTCGCCGCACTGGGACGGCGACGTCGCCACCCTGCAGGTGACCGAGGTGATGGAGCGGGTGGCCCAGGTGCGCATGCTGGCCAGCGCCCGCAACTCCGGCGTCGCCTTCGACCTGCGCTGCGAGATCCGCGAGGGCATGCTGGCCTTCATGCGCGACCACTGCCCCGAGGCGCTGCCCCGCGACCGCCTGGCCATGGACCGGAACGGGGCGGCGGTGGGTGTGACAACCTGATTTTCCTCCCTGTCGCGAAGCGATCGGGAGGGGGACCGCGAAGCGGTGGAGGGGCTGGTTCAGCAAGCGCCGGCTTCGCCGTCGCGCCCCTCCGTCAGGCCTTCGCCCTGCCCCCTCCCCGTTCCTGCGGAACGGGGAGGAGACTCACGCCGCCATCTTCCGGCTCTCCAGCCGAGCGAAGGCCCGGCCCTCGGCGTCGAACAGATAGGTCTTGTCGGCCGGGACCTGCAGCGTCAGCGCCTCCCCCGCGGCGGGCCGCACCTCGCCCGGCAGCTGCACCGTCAGGGTTTCGTCGCGCCCCTCGCGCGCCACATAGGCGTAGGTGGCGTTGCCCAGGCTCTCGACGAAGGACGCCGTGACCGGCAGCTGACCGCCCGCGCTCGTGGTCGACAGATGTTCGGGCCGCACACCCACGATCACGGCCTCGCCCGGCCGGGCCGAGGACGCATCGACGGCCGCCTTCAGCGTCTCGCCGGAGTCCAGCCGCACGGTCGCGCCGCGCGCGCCCGCCTCGACGATCTCGCCGGGGACCAGGTTCATCTTGGGGCTGCCGATGAACTCGGCGACGAACAGATTGGCCGGGTTCTCGTACAGATCCATCGGCGCCCCGACCTGTTCGATCACCCCGCCGTTCAGCACCACGATGCGGTCGGCCAGGGTCATGGCCTCGACCTGGTCGTGGGTCACATAGATCATGGTCGTCTTCAGCCGCTGGTGCAGCCCGGCGAACTCGTAGCGCATCCGCACGCGCAGGGCGGCGTCGAGGTTCGACAGCGGCTCGTCGAAGAGGAAGACCTCGGGCTCGCGCACGATGGCCCGGCCAATGGCCACCCGCTGGCGCTGGCCGCCGGATAGCGCCTTGGGCTTGCGGTCCAGCAGATGGGCGATGTTCAGCACCTCGGCCGCCGCCTTCACCCGCCGCGCCGTCTCGGCCTTGTCCGCCTTGGCCAGCTTGAGCGCGAAGGCCATGTTCTCGGCCACTGTCATGTGCGGATAGAGGGCGTAGGACTGGAAGACCATGGCGATGCCGCGCTCGGCCGGCTCCTGGTCGTTCATGACCTTGCCGCCGATCGCCACCGTGCCGGCCGTCACCTCCTCCAGCCCCGCGATCATGCGCAGCAGGGTGGACTTGCCGCAGCCCGACGGGCCGACGAAAACCACGAACTCGCCGTCGGCGATCTCCAGATCGACGCCCTTGATGACCTCGACCGGTCCGAAGCTCTTCCTGACGCCCGAAAGGGTGACCGCGGCCATGCGCATACGCTCCTGCTGACTGACCCGATTGCTAACCCCTTGCGCGCTCGGGGGCCAGCGTCCGCGCATCGACAGGTTTCCCGTCGCCTCGCGCCGCGCTAGGGAATGGCCATGAGCACCACGCCCCGCGCCGCCGTCATCCTCGCCGCCGGACAGGGAACGCGCATGCGCTCTCCGGTTCCCAAGGTGCTGCACCGGGTCGGCGGCCGCGCCATGCTGGACCACGCCATCGACGCCGCCGAGGCGCTGGGCTGTGAGCGCATCGTTGTGGTCGTCGGCGACCATTCGCCCGAGGTCCGCGCCCATGTCGTCAAACGCCTGGGCGAGGCCGCCGTGGCCGTTCAGGACCCGCCGCTCGGCACCGGCCACGCCGTCCTGGCGGCGCGCAAGGCGCTCGAAGGGTTCACCGGCCGCGTGGTGGTCACCTATGGCGACGTGCCCCTGCTCAAGGCCCGCGACATCGAGGCGGTGGCGGGGGGCGAGGGGCTGGCCGTGCTGGGCTTTCAGGCCCGCGACCCCGCCGCCTACGGCCGTCTGGTGCTGGGCTCTGACGGCGGGCTGGAGGCCATCGTCGAGGCCAAGGAGGCGACGCCCGAACAGCTGGCCCTGACCCTGTGCAACTCCGGCGTCCTGGCCGCCGAGGCCGAGCTGCTGTTCTCCCTGCTCGACGACGTGAAGAACGAGAACGGCAAGGGCGAATACTATCTGACCGATGTGGTCGGGCTGGCGCGCGGCCGGGGCCTTTCCGCCCGCACCGCCACGGCGGCGGAGGACGCCGTCATGGGCGTCAACGCGCAAGCGGAGCTGGCCCAGGCCGAGGCCCTGTTCCAGTCGGTCCAGCGCGACGCCCTGCTCGAGGCCGGCGTCACCATGCCCGCCCCCGACACCGTCCACCTCAGCTGGGACACCCAGGTCGGCCCCGGCGCGGTGATCGAACCCTATGTCGTCTTCGGCCCCGGCGTCGCGGTCGAGGGCGGCGCCCGCATCCGCGCCTTCTCCCACCTGGAGGGTGCGACGGTGGCGGCCGGCGCCGAGGTCGGCCCTTACGCCCGGCTGCGGCCCGGCGCGAGGCTGGGCGAGGGGGTCAGGATCGGCAACTTCGTCGAGGTCAAGAACGTCGCCATGGCCAAGGGCGCCAAGGCCAACCACCTGGCTTATCTGGGTGACGGCGAGATCGGGGCGGGGGCCAACATCGGCGCCGGGACCATCTTCTGCAACTACGACGGCTTCTTCAAACACCGCACGGTGGTCGAGGCGGGGGCGTTCGTCGGCTCCAACTCCTCGCTGGTGGCGCCGGTGACGGTGGGGGCGGGGGCCATGGTCGGCTCCGGCTCGGTGGTGACTTCGGACGTGGCCCCCGGCGACCTGGCCCTGGCCCGCGCGCCCCAACAGGCCCGCACCGGCTGGGCCGCCCGCTTCATGGAGCGCATGCGGGCCAAGAAGGCGGCCAAGGGGTGAGCGACGCCCAGAAACAGCGCGCCGGTGAGGCCGCGGCCCTCAGGGTCGAGGCCGGCATGGTCGTCGGGCTGGGCACCGGCTCCACGGCCGCCTGGTTCGTCAGGGCGCTGGCGGCGCGGGGCCTGCCGGCCCTGC
>CAXBPJ010000197.1:0-4173 GCA_963977325.1 uncultured Brevundimonas sp.
GCGCTGCGGCTGGGCGATGACCGGACGGCTACCGCGCCCACGACCGCCGGGTCGGCGCCGCGCAGGTGGATGGCCTTGATATCCAGCGGGCCCTGTCCGCGGCGTCGGACGCGAAAGCCCGTGCAGCCCGAGTCGCCCACAATCTCCCACCCCCCAAGGCCGGGATGCAGAAGCCCAGGCAGGGCCTCGCGCAGAGCGGCGGGATCGGTCACGGCGTCTCCGAAGCGGCTGACGCCCTGGAATAGCCGCCTGACACGCCGCGCGAAAGGTTCGGCCCGGTGACTTAGCGCGCCAGACAGGCTAACGGCGCGCGCACATGTCCAAGCTCTCCCTCGCCGAGGAGGCCGGTCGCCGCCGGACCTTCGCCATCATCGCCCACCCCGACGCGGGCAAGACCACCCTGACCGAGCATATCCTGCTGTCGGGCGGGGCCATCCGCGCGGCCGGGGCCGTGCGCGCGCGGGGCGAGAACCGGCGCACGCGGTCGGACTGGATGAAGATCGAGAAGGAACGCGGCATCTCCGTCTCCGCCTCGGTCATGACGTTCGAGCACGACGGCAAGATGTTCAATCTGCTCGATACGCCCGGCCACGAGGACTTCTCGGAGGACACCTACCGCACCCTGACCGCGGCCGACTGCGCCATCATGGTGCTGGACGCGGCCAAGGGCATCGAGCCCCAGACGCTGAAGCTGTTCGAGGTCTGCCGGCTGCGGGACATCCCGATCATCACCTTCATCAACAAGCTGGACCGCGAGGCCCAGGACCCGATGGCCCTGCTGGACGAGATCGCCTCGCGCCTGGCGCTCGACCCCTCGCCCATCTGGTGGCCGGCCGAGAGTGGCAATCGTCTGCGCGGTATGGCCGAGGTCGGGACCCGCCGGTTTCAGCCCTATGCGAGGAAGGCCGCCGGCGCCGACCACGATCCCGACCACCCCGAGCCCCTGCCCCTGTCCGAAGCCGCCGCCTTGTTCGAGGGCTCAGAACAGGCAGACCTGGACGACGCGCTGGAACTGGTCGAGGCGGGCTACAAACCCTTCGACCGCCAGGCCTTCCTCGAGGGCCATATGACGCCCGTCCTGTGGGGCTCGGCCCTGCGCCACTTCGGCATCGACCAGCTGCTCCAGGCCATCGGTGACTGGGCCCCGCCGCCCAAGGTCATGGAGGCGCGCAAGGAGGCCCCGCCCGAGACGCGCAACGCCCCCGCGCCCCAGCCCATCACGGTCGAGCCGGGCTCGAACGAAGTCACAGGCTTCGTTTTCAAGGTCCAGGCCAATATGGACCCCAACCATCGCGACCGGATCGCCATGTTCCGCATGGCGTCGGGCCGGTTCCAGCGCGGCATGAAGCTGAAGGTCCAGAACACGGGCAAGCAGCTTTCGGTCAACGCGCCCCTGATGTTCTTCGCCTCGGACCGCGAACTGGCCGAGGATGCCTATGCCGGCGACGTCATCGGCATTCCGAACCACGGGGTGCTGCGGGTCGGAGACAGTCTGTCGGAGAGCGGCATGATCCGCTTCGCAGGCCTGCCCAACTTCGCGCCCGAAATCCTCCAGCGCGTCCGCGTCAAGGATCCGCTCAAGGCAAAGCATCTGAAACGCGCGCTTGAAGGCCTGGCCGAAGAGGGCGTGACCCAGCTGTTCCGCCCCGAGCTGGGCGCGGACTTCATCGTCGGCGCCGTGGGACAGCTGCAGTTCGAGGTCATGGCCGACCGTCTGGGCGAGGAATACGGTCTGGACGTCATCTTCGAGCCCAGCCCCTATGCCGAGGCCCGCTGGATCGCCGGTGAAAAGGCCGATCTCGACGACTTCATGGGCAAGTATCGCCCCCAGATGGCCGCCGACATCGACCAGGCCCCGGTCTTCCTCGCCAAGTCGTCCTGGGAGACCGGCTATGTGGCCGAACGCTTCCCCAAGGTCGCTTTCACCAAGACCAAGGAGCGGGGCTGATCCCCGTTGCGTTCGCCCGGACGCACGGCATAGCTGGGGCATG
The DNA here is from genome assembly GCA_963977325.1 of uncultured Brevundimonas sp. Classification (GTDB taxonomy): domain Bacteria; phylum Pseudomonadota; class Alphaproteobacteria; order Caulobacterales; family Caulobacteraceae; genus Brevundimonas. The sequence continues at coordinate 1,992 of CAXBPJ010000197.1, forward strand.
ACCCCGGCCGAACTCCAGATCGACCTCGACGCCTTGGCGCGGAACTACCGCACGCTTGGGACCGTCTCCGGTCGGCCGGTGCATCCCGTGGTCAAGGCCGACGCCTACGGCCTCGGCGCCGCACCCGTGGCTCGCCGGCTATCGGCCGAGGGCGCCCAGACCTTTTTCGTCGCCCGCGCGACCGAAGGCGTTCGGCTGCGCGCCGACCTGGGCCCTACGCCCGACATCTATGTTCTGGACGGGGCGGTCGCCGGAACTGAGCGAGCGCTGATCGAGGCCGATCTGCGCCCCGTGCTGAATCACGGCGACCAGCTTCAGGCCTGGCGCGCGGCCAGTGGCGGCGCCTGCGGGCTGCAGATCGACACCGGCATGAACCGACTGGGTTTCCGGCCCGAGGAGGCGCCCGCCCCCTTCGACGGCCTGGCCCTGATCATGAGCCATCTGGCCTGCGCCGACGATCCGGCCGAGCCCATGAACCGGCGGCAGCGCGACGCCTTCGCCGCCGTCGCCGCCCGCTATCCGCATCAGACCAAGTCCTTCGCCAATTCCGGCGGCTGCTTCCTCGGCGACGACTACGGTTTTGACGCCGTGCGGCCGGGCATCTGTCTGTACGGCGGCGGTCCCGAAGGTCGTCCCCACGCCCGCATCGCCCCGGTCGCCACCCTGACCGCGCGCGTGCTCCAGGTCCGCGATGTGCCCGCAGGCGACAGCGTTGGCTACTCACGCGGCTGGATAGCCACCCGCCCCAGCCGGATCGCCCTGTTCGCGGCGGGCTACGCCGATGGCCTGCTGCGCGCCTTCAGCCCCGAGGGCCAAGCCTTCGTAGGCGGCGAACTCCGCTCCCTGATCGGCCGGGTCTCCATGGACGTCGCCGCCGTCGAGGTCTCCGCCCTGGACGTCGCGGTCGGCGATCCGGTCGAGCTGTTCGGCCCCAACCGTTCCATTGACGACGCCGCCCGCGCCGCGGGCACCATCGCCTACGAGCTCCTGACCTCAAACACGCCGCGGGTTAAGCGGCGGTACATCGGCTGAGCCTCCCACGCCAGAAACGGTCGCACCTTTCTCGGCCCCGCCTCGCCTCCCCGCCAAATCCTGCTAAGCCTCCCGCCATGGCCAAGGACAGCGCCCTTTTCATCTGCCAGTCCTGCGGGGCGGTTCATGCCAAATGGGCCGGCCAGTGCTCTGCGTGCGGCCAGTGGAACTGCCTGGTCGAGGAGACCCGCTCGGCCCCGCCCGGCGCCATCAAGCCGACCACCGCCCGCGGCCGGGGCATCGCCTTCGAGAGCCTGTCGTCGGAGACGCCTGAGCCGCCGCGCATCCGGACCGGCGTCGAGGAGTTCGACCGCGTCTGCGGCGGCGGCGTCGTCCCGGGCTCGGCCCTGCTGCTGGGCGGCGATCCCGGCGTCGGCAAGTCGACCCTGTTGCTGGAAGTCGCCGCCAAGACCGCCCGCGCCGGCCGCCACGTCGCCTATCTGTCGGGCGAGGAGGCGGTCGAGCAGATCCGCGCCCGCGCCCGCCGCATGGGCCTGGCCGACGCGGCGGTGGAGCTGGCCAGCGTCACCGCGCTGCGCGACATCCTCTCGACCCTGAAAAGAGAGCGCTTCGATCTGGTCATCATCGACTCGATCCAGACTCTGTGGAGCGATGCTCAAGACTCTGGCCCCGGTTCGATCGTCCAGGTGCGCGCCTGCGCCGCCGAGCTGGTGCGATTGGCCAAGGCGGACGGCCCGGCCATCGTGCTGGTGGGCCATGTCACCAAGGACGGCCAGATCGCAGGCCCGCGCGTGGTCGAGCACATGGTCGACGCGGTGCTCTCCTTCGAGGGCGAGCGCGGCTATCCGTTCCGCATCCTGCGCGCGGGCAAGAACCGCTTCGGCGCCACCGACGAGATCGGCGTGTTCGAGATGGGCGACGCCGGTCTGCGCGAGGTGGCCAATCCGTCGGCCCTCTTTCTGGGCGAAGGCAAGGACCGGGCGCCGGGCGCGGCCGTCTTCGCCGGGATCGAGGGCTCGCGGCCGGTGCTGTGCGAAATCCAGGCCCTGGTCGCCCCAGCCGCCTACGGCACGCCGCGCCGGGCAGTGGTCGGCTGGGACTCCGGGCGCCTCGCCATGGTGCTGGCGGTGCTGGAGGCGCGATGCGGCGTCTCCTTCGGCGACCGCGATGTCTATCTGAATGTGGCGGG
>CAXBPJ010000198.1:0-4169 GCA_963977325.1 uncultured Brevundimonas sp.
AACAGGCCATACCCGCCGACCCACACGAACCCCAGGCCCGCCAGACCCGCGATCATGCCCCAGGTCTTCAAGTCCAGCGCCAGGGCCGTGCCGTCGAACAGCGCCGCCAACGGCAGGCCCGTCGCCGTCATCGCCGCCGCCCCATAGACGAAGCCCCAGACCACCACATAGACGCCGAAATAGATCCCGGCCCAGTTCAGCCGCCGCCCGGCCCCCACCGGCACGCCCGGCCCAGGCAGCCCGGCCCAGCCCTCGAACATCGTCCGCCCGGAGGCCAGCCAGAACCGCCCCACCCCCTCGGCCAGGGCGATCTTCAGCACCGTCCCCACCACCGCCGCCCACAACAGCGCATAGCCGAACCGAGACCCCGCGATCAGCGTCGCCACCAGATCGCCCGCGCCCACGCCCGTGGCCGCCACGACGATGCCGGGGCCGATCAGGGAAAGGCGGCGCTTCGGGGCGGGATCGGACGGCGTCATGACGCCAGCCTAGCCCGGACGGCCTCCGGGGCGAAGCGCGGCGGTCAGGCCGCCGGCGTCAGTGTCGCGACTGGTCGCCCTTGTCGCCCTGGCCCGACTTGACCTTGGTCTTGGCGCTCTTCTTCACGTCCTGCGACAGCGAGCGGCCGACGTCGTCGGACTCCTTGATCCGGCCTTTGTCGTCGCGCCGGATGTAGCGCTTGTCGCCGTTCGGCTCGATCAGTTCCCGCTTGCTCATGACGGCCTCCGTGGTGGGTGATGCAGGTCTAACCCCCCAGATGTCGCCCTGTTCCGCGTCCGTTCCCGGCGCCCGGGGTCACCGCCCGGCGGCCGCCCGCTCCTGGTTCAGGGCGAACAGCCGCTCCAGCACCTCGTCGTCGCTCAAGTCGGCCGGCCAGCCGTAGGCGGCGGCCACGGCCTCATCCAGCCGCCGGTGCGCCATGTCCAGCCAGGCCGGCCGCTGATTGTAGAGATTGGTCAGGGTCCGGGTTTTCAGAACCCTGGCCGCCTCCTCGTCCCTGGGCAGGATGCGGTCGGGATAGCCCGCCACCACCTCCGGTTCGATCCGCACCAGGTCCGGCGGGTTCAGCCACGCCTCCCGCAGCCGGTTCAACTCCGCCGCCGCCTCGGCGATGGCCACGGCGCGCGGATCGTCGGCATAGTCCGCCGCCGGAATGTTCGGCGTCAGCCCCTCGGGAAAGGGGAAGGTCTCGAAGGTGGTCGAGGGGGTGTAGCGAGGATCGTTCCCCGCCCCAAGCCATGTCCCCATCCGCAACGACCACAGCTCATGGAAGCGGGAATGCAGGATACCGAAGGTCGTGTCGTCGTCGCGGGCGATGGCAACGACAGCGCTATCGGGCACGAAGCGAGACGGAAGCCACGCAAAGAGCCGATACTTGGCGACTCTCGGCGACACTATGTATCGTTGAAGCTCATCGAGAGCGGCTCGGAGCTTCGGCTGGGGCTCCTGGTACCTCCACCAAAGCTCGCGATATGCCTTCCTGCGTAAGCCATCTCGCAGCGGTTTCACTTGTTGCAGGACTCTCGCGAACGGCTTCTCGTACAGCGAGGACGCCGCCAGCGTCCCCCGAGGTCCGAAATCGATAATCCATTGGCCGCTCGATCTAGTGGTGACATCTCGGCCATTGGACCATGGAGCCAGGACATCTGAGTTAGGTCTTCCATTTGGATTCAGCGGTTCAAGCAGCCACTCGCGAGCTTCCCGTCCATCCAGATTGAACGGCCCATTTTTCATTGTGCCAATGAAGGCCGAATCCGCATTAGCTGCCAGGCGATTTAACGCGGCCACCCGTGGACCGCTCGATTCGAGGTCGGCGCTTATCTTCTCGACTTCCGTGCCGTTCAATCGCCGGCGGGAAAAGCCGCCACCAAAACCGATCATGGAGACCCGAACCGCGGCTCCTTGCAGCACCCACGGCTCATCGGCCCAAGCCTCCCAGATTGCATCAGCATCCGCGATCGGATCTAGGACACGTCGGCTTGCTCCCCCCCGAATGGAGTTCGTAGTGACGAGACCAGCACGCCCGACTTCACGGTCGATCTTGGGAGAAACTGCACGCCACGCCTTTTCGACCCAGTACGTTACGAAATCTGCTCCTCCAGGCACACGACCTCTGAACGTATTGCGGAGCGTAGTGACGTAATCCTCTCCCAGCCCCTCGATCATCTTGCGATCGCCCAGGAACGGCGGGTTCCCCACGATCGCATCCACCGCCGGCCATTCCGCCTCGGTCCCGTCCCCGTTCAGCAGCGCATCACGGTTCTCGATCTGGTTCAGGGTCGACAGCACCGGATGCCGCCGTCCGGTGAAGCCGTTCTTCACATCCCACTGCAGGTCGCCGATCCACAGCGTCACCCGCGCCAGTTCGGCGGCGTAGGGCTCGATCTCGATGCCGCGCACGGCCTCCAGCCCCACGCGCGGCGCCGGCGACTGCAGCCCGGTCAGCCGCTCGGCCTCAATCAGCGCCTTCAGTTCGATGTCCTTCAGCGCATGCAGGGCGACAGAGAAAGTTGCCGCTGCCGCACGCCGGGTCCAACACCCGATAGGCCGCCAGCCGTTGCAGGAACGCCTCCAGCCGATCCGCCGCCGTGGTCAGCGCCGTCGTCCGCTCCCGCTCGGCCGCGGTCACCGCCTTCCTGCGCCGCGCCTCCTCGGCCTTGCCCTCTCCGGCCTTCATCGCCTCGGCCGCCTGGTCGAACACCGCCTTGCGCCGCGCCTCGGCCGCCCGCGCCTGATCGGCCAGGGCTTCGATCTCGGCCCGCGCCGTCTCCCACTCGGCCTCCAGCGGCCGCACGATCACCGGATCGACGATCTTCAGGATCTTGGCCCGGTCGGTGTAGTGCGCGCCCAGCGCCGCCCGCTTGCGCGTGGCCTTCAGCGCCTCCTCGAACAGGGTGCCGAAGATGGCCGGGTCGATCTCGGACCAGTCGTGCTCGCCCGCCGTATCGGCCACCAGCTTCAGATCCGAGGGCTCCAGCGCCAGCGGCCCGGCCCCGTCGAACAGGCCGCCGTTGAACCAGTTGATCACCCCGACGCCAAAGATGAACCGCGCGTCCTCCTCTTCCGACGCCATCGCCCGGAACAGGTCGCCCAGCGCGCGCTGCGCCAGCGCCGGCTTGGTCTGGGTGTCGCGCAGGGTCCGGGTGAACAGCCCCGAGGGCAACAGCCGTGCGTCCTCGGCGAACATGCAGAAGACCAGCTGGTTCAGGAAATGGGCGATGGCGCGCGGGTCGTGCAGGGCCGCGCCGTCCGGCCCCTTTCGCTCCTGCAGCCGCCGCCCCAGTTCGCCGAACCGCTCGGCCGCCTTGGCCGTCAGATCCTGCGGGCTGATCACGGGCCTCAGCCGGTCCGATCCCTGGAACACCTGGCGCAGCAGGTCGAGTTTGGGCGGCTCGCGCAGATCCTCCAGCGTCAGCTCGATCTTCCGGGTGACGGTGTTGGTGAAGTTCGTGCGGACGATAATCCGCGCCATGTCCGACGTCACCAGATAGGGCGGGTTCTCCAGGTCCGAGACATAGGTCGCCAGCTGGCGAAACGCCTTGTCCAGGTCCTTGTGCGGCCCCTTGTACTCCCAGGCGAAGCAGCCGCGCCGCCACACATCGGCCCAGCCGTCGGCGCCGCCCGCCCGGTTCGCCCCGCGCTCGAAACAATAGGCGTCCGGGTCGGTCGGCTGGGGCTCGTCCAGCAGGGCGCACAGGTCCAGGAAATGCATCTGCGAGCCCTGGCGTTCGCGCAGGGCGGCGTCGCTCCATTTGGCGATGAAGGCGGCGGGGGTCATGCCCTCTCATCCCCCGCTTCGCCGCGCCTGGGCAAGGCCTCATCCCCCATCATCGCGCAGAACGGCCCGCGATGACGCCATCCCCGGCGGATGAGCGACGAAACGCGCCCCACCCTCTGAAACCGTGAGACAATGACGAGGCCGCCGACGTGGACCCCGCCGGCGGCGCGCGGCCCGCCTTGGCGGCCGGGTCCACGGCGTCGGCGATCCACATTCGAACCATCCCATGGAGTCCAAGCCGACCGCAAGACTATCCTGTTGTTTCATCGCAAGAAGCCCGTCCCCCTTGGACTCCTGGACTCAAAAACGTTCGGCCCCTCTCCCTCCCCCTCGGGGGAGGGTGGTCGGCGAACGCCGACCGGGTGGGGGCGCCCCGCCCCATGGACTCCTG
>CAXBPJ010000199.1:0-4159 GCA_963977325.1 uncultured Brevundimonas sp.
GCCAGGTCGATGACCACCCCGACCTCGCCCATGCGCGGCGGAAAGGGCCCGACGCGGGTGATCTGGATGGAGATGACGTGCTCGTCGGCGATGGCGCGCTTGACCGCCTCGACCGCCGGATTGAACCGCTCGACCTGGCCGACCATCAGGACGCGATCACGGGCGCGAGCGGCGGCGATCAGGCGCTCGGCGTCGGCCACGGTGGCGGCGATCGGCTTTTCGACCAGCACGTGGGCCCCGGCCTCGATCAGGGCGACGCCGAGGTCCGCGTGGGTGCGGTTGGGCGTGGCGATGACGGCGGCCTCAAGCCCCAGAGCGACGAAGTCCTCGATGGTGGTAGCGGCCTTAGCGTCGAACTGGCCGGCGACGGCGCGAGCTGTCTCTGCGTCGGGGTCGAACACGGCGACGAGTTCGACCTCGCGCATCTCGCTGAGCACACGGGCGTGGTTACGCCCCATGACGCCGACGCCCGCGACGCCGACACGGATCGGATTGGGATGAGGTGACATCAGGGGGTTCTAGCGTCCCGTGCGGCCGATGCGAAGGCCGGACGCCTTCAAACCAGCAACCGCCGCCTCTGGCGTGACAGGGCCAGCGCCCGGCCGTCGGCGCCCCAGGCGATGGCCTCATCGACCGTCCAGCCGTGGCCGAGATCCAGCATGCGGAACTCGAAGAAGGCCCAGCCGTCGGGCGCCGTCTCGGGCGTCGGCGCGCCCAGAAGGTCGTAGCGCAGGTCCACCGTGGTCATCATCGGCGGGGCGGGGAAGGCGGTCCAGGCGGGCGGGTAGAGGGCGTCCAGCAGATAGCACAGACCCGCCTCGTCCAGCGCGCGACCGCCCTTCATCCGCATCCACAACCGCTCGGTCACCACGCGCCCGGCGTTGCCGCCTAGAATGCGGGGCGCGCCCTCGAAGCGATAATCGACGTGGGTCGAGAAGCGCGGCGACATCGGACCCGACATCTCGACGCCGCTGTCGATCAGGGCCAGCGGGGGAGTGACTGTATTCTGGGCGAGGTCGACCGTCTCGGCGTCACCGCCGAAGGTGGCGGTTGCGTGGTGCGTTGCTCGGGTGCGGGGGCCGGTGGCCTGGTCCACGTCCAAAGCCGCATAGCTGACCCCGCGCCCACCCCGCAGCAGGCGGGGCCGCAAGGTCAGAGGCTCGTTGAACCGGGCGGCAGCCAGATACTGAACCGACAGGGTGCGCAGGGGCCTCGCGATCCCCAGCCCCTTTCGCATGGCCTGCGCGGCCATGGCGGCCAGCAGGCCGCCGAAAGGGAAGCCGGCGTCTGGTGGCGCCGAGACGGGTCCGTTCGAGAACTCGCCGTCGACCACGGCCGACAAGGCGTCTTCCGTCGCTTCAAGGGTCAGAGCGCTGTCGAGAGGCGTATCGATCATGCGGGGGGCTTATCGGCTATCGAGACAGAGAGCGACGGGCGGAGGCGAATTCCGCCCATCCAGTCGAGGGACCACAGGAAACGCCCAGGCTGGGCGGATGTCCGTAGTGAAACGAAACTGACATCGCGCGTTCGTTTTGGCAACCCACTTGTCAAACCCCTGACGCAGGGTCACTTTCCTCCGCATGGGACGCACCGCTGACTATTCGCGCCAGAGCTGCTCGATCGCCGCCACACTAGAGGTGATCGGCGATCCGTGGACGCTGTTGGTGATCCGCGACGCCTTCAATGGGGTCAGCCGCTTCGAACAGTGGCAGGAGCGGTTGGGAGTCGCGCGCAACGTCCTTGCCGCGCGCCTCAAATCCTTGGTCCAGCACGGGGTGCTGGAGGCCCAGCTCTATTCCGAGCGACCGCCGCGCAACGAATATGTGCTGACCGCCAAGGGAAAGGATCTGTACGGCGTGCTGATCACCCTGCACGGCTGGGGCGCCAAGCATGTCTATGGCGGCACGGGCGCCGGCGTGGACATGGTCCACAAGAGCTGCGGCCACTCGCTCCAGCCGCGGATCGCCTGCGGCTGCTGCGGCGAGATCGTGCGACCGCGCGAGCTGGAGCTGAAGATCGCCGCCGACCGCCCGACCCTTGCGGACATGCAGAAACGCGACGCATAGCGGTCTTGCGGCAGCCGTCGGCCGCTCTCGCGCGTTGAGGCCGGCCATGGGCGTGACCGACATCCTCCTCCTGCTGGGCCTGAACCTAGCCCTGATCGTCGCGGTGATGATCGGGCTGTGGGGCGTGTCGCTACGGCTCAAGGACGTCAGCTTCGTCGATGCGGCCTGGCCGCTGGGCATGCTGATGCTGGCGCTGGCAACCTGGCCGCGCACCGACGGTGACGAGACGCGGCGATTTCTGCTGTTGTGGCTGGTGAGCATCTGGGCGATCCGGCTGGGCGTCCACCTGTTCCGGCGCTGGCGCGTCTATGGCGCCGACGGTCGCTACGTGTCGCTGGTCGAGCGGCAGGAACAGAACAAGGGCTGGAGCTTCGCGAAAACCGCCCTGCTGTTCGTGTTTCTGCCGCAGGCGGCACTGGCCTGGCTCACCAGCCTGCCGGTGCAGCTGGGCCAGGTCGCACCCGATCCCGGCGTGGGCTGGATCGGCTGGGCCGGGGCGGCGCTGGCCGTCGTCGGCATCGCCTTCGAAAGCATCGGCGACGCGCAGCTGTCGGCGTTTCGAAAAGACCCGAAGAATAAGGGCAAGGTGCTGGACACCGGCCTGTGGCGCTACACCCGACACCCCAACTATTTCGGCGACGCCTGCGTCTGGTGGGGGCTTTATCTGATCGCGGCCGAGACCGCGCCGGGGCTGTGGTCGATCATGGGACCGATCTTCCTGACCTTTACCCTGACTCGGTGGTCCGGCATCGGTATCACCGAAAAGGCCGTGGCGGAGTCGCGGGTCGGCTACGCGGACTATGTCCGGCGCACCTCGCCCTTCATCCCCTGGCGGCCCAAGAAGGCTGAACCCGTGACGCCCGCCGACGGTTGAGGCTCCATGCCCTCGAGCGTCATCCGCAGCTTCCGTTACGACGAGCCGAGCCGCACCTTGCGTGTCACCTTCGTCTCGGGCGACATCTACGACTACGCCGAGGTGCCTGCCCGGATCGCCGCCGATTTCGCGGCCGCCTTTTCGAAAGGGCGCTACTTCGCCGCCCACATCCGTGATCGCTACCGTTTTCGCCGCGTCAGGATCGCCGCGACGGGCGACTGAGCGGAACGGCCCTTCGGCCGTGACCGTTCAGTAGCCATGCTGGATCACACCGGGATCGTCGTGACAAACTGAAGGCGGCGCGTCGCTTCTATGACGCAATCGCCGAGACGCTCGGCCTCGCCACCATCTCGAACGGGCCGGATTCTTTTCTGTTCGGCAAGTCGGAGGACGCACCGATCCCCTATCTGTGGATCGGGACCCGGATCCCGTCCTATTGGGTCGAGGGCTCCAGGCCATCAACCAGGTGCACGTCGCCTTTGGCGCCGATAGTGAAGCGATGGTTGAGGCGTTCTACGACGCCGCCCTATCCGCCGGCGGCAAGGACAATGGTCCGCCCGGTCCGCGCAAGGGGGTTCCCGGCTACTTCGGCGCCTTCGTACTCGATCCCGACGGCAACAATATCGAGGCCGCCTATCGTGACCCGGACGCCGTTCCCGGCGAATGAAACCTCAGCCTTCCTCGTCCGACCCGAGGCCCATCATGTGGAAGCCGGCGTCGACGTGGATGACCTCGCCGGTGGTGGACAGGCCCAGATCCGAGCATAGCCACAGGGCGCAGCCGGCCACCCCCTCCATGGAGGTGTCCTCCTTCATCGCGCTCATCGCCCGGCCCTGGGCGATCATGCCTCGGCCGCCTGAGATGCCGGCCAGCGACAGGGTGCGCATGGCGCCGGCCGAGATGGCGTTTACCCGAATGCCCTTGGGCCCCAGGTCGCGGGCGATGTAGCGGGTCGCGGCCTCCAGCGCGGCCTTGGCCACGCCCATGGTGTTGTAGTTCGGAATGGCCCGCTCAGACCCCAGATAGGTCATGGTGATCAGCGACCCGCCGTTCGGCATCAGGGCGGAGGCGCGCTTGGCCACGTCGACGAAGCTGAAGGCCGAGATGTTCATGGCCAGGAGGAAGCTGTCGCGGCTGGTGTTCTCTACGAAGGAGCCCTTCAGCTCGTCCTTGTTGGCGAAGGCGACGGAGTGGACCACGAAATCGATCGTACCGAATT